>DATARN010000072.1:0-3112 GCA_036264135.1 Acidimicrobiales bacterium | reverse complement strand
CTAGTGCGTCGACGGGGGCGGAGCGCTTCAGTAACTCATCTGCCACGTCGATCAGTTGTTGCACCTCTTGGCGGTAGACCTCGAGGACGAGGTGTCCTCGGGTTGGGAAGTGGCGGTAGAGCGTGGCGTTCGCCACGCCAGCCCGTTTGGCGATGGAGTTTAAGGAGACGTCAGCGGACTCAGACAGCGCGTCAAGCGCCGCCACGAGGATTGCCTGCCGATTCTGGGCCGCATCCGATCGTTGATGCTGAGGGCTTGCCAAGTGGGGAACTCCCCGGTTAGGGTACGCATACCCGGGGAGTTCCCCGGTAGATCCAACTCTAGGCGACGGGATCAGACGACCCGTTCGCTCTTCACCCCGTCAGGAGCCCTCCGATGGCCATCCATCCCGAACTGAGTCCGACCGAGGGCGCCGACCGCTTGGCCATACGCGAGCTGTTTGACGCCTATGCCCACTGCGCCGATACCCGCGACGCTGAGGGACAAAAGGCGCTGTTCACGGCCGAGACCCGCTTTTCGGTGTACATGGACGGACCGGGCAGCGACCCGAGCTACGTGCTCGATGGCCGAGAGGCGTTGTCGCCTGTCTTCGATGACTTGAACCGGTACGAGGTGACGATGCATTTCAACGGGCAGAGCGTGGTCAGCCTTGACGGGGATCGTGCGACCGGAGACAGCTACACGATCGCACACCACGTCTTTACCAAAGACAGCCGCCGACAGATGATGGTTGCGTGGTTGCGCTATCTCGATGTCTTCACCAAGATCGAGAAGACCTGGTACATCGCGGAACGCAAGATCATCCTCCAATGGAGTGAGACGCGCCCGCTGGGTGCACCGACGGCGGGCTGACATCGGCCTCCACATGAATGCCACGGGGCGCTGGCCGTGCAACCGTCGATTCCCCAAACTGGGCTCGCGGGTCGCCTGCTCCATCTCGGCGCAGGCGACCTCGTCAGGCTCTCCGCAACCCAACGCGCCTCGCATGGGTTGTTAGTGGCGCCGCGTCCGCTCCGGTGTGAGGGCGATCGGGTGTCCGGCCCGGTCTCAGGCGGCATCGCGAATCGTGTCGCGGTCTACTACCCGCACCGTCATCGCAAGGTCGGGCCGGAAGACGCTCGCCCGAGCCTGGAGCATCGCGACCAGGAGAACGAGGGTGGCAAGGGACTCGGCAGCGATGGCGATGAGACTTTGGGGTGCTGGCCGTAGGCCTATTTCGTGGAACTGAAACAAGCCGGCCGGCGTGTGGGCCACCGCGAGGGCCGCGAGGGTGCCGACGCTCAGTCCGATGGCGGACAGCCGGGTCAGCTGGTCGAAGGCCAGCGAACGCCGGCCCCCGTGGCGCTCCGGCCTTGGGAGCAGAAGGGCTCCCGCCAGGATGGCCGAGCTCAGGAACTGCAACAGGAAGCTGACACCGATCTTGGGGATGAACCGGTAGCCGTGCCGGTAGAGGCAGAAGTGGGCATAGCCACCGACCAGGAGCAGGAGGGCCGCCACGACGCTGAGACGGCGGGCGCGTACGCGACGACTCCCTACCTGCGCGGTGTCGGGATCGTGGGACCGGGTTCGGGCCCGGGCCGAAGGGTTCGGGGTCTGGGGAGGGCGAGTATCGGTAGAGGGGTGTGCCATCAGGGCTCCTAACTAGTGATTGATTTCACAAATGGGTACGCCGCCGGGTTACAGGGTTGCGAGCCTGCGCCCGACCGTGCTGGGGTCAAGAGTTGTCGAGCGCTGTTCCGTCGGTGCGCACGACGTACCAGAGGCCGCCGTTGTCATTCAGGCCCTGGCCCGCGGTGACACCCGGCGTCGTGTCGCCCGCAAAGTAGTAGAGGGGGTGGCCGCTGTAGGTCACCTGGTGGGCGCCGTCGGCTCTCGTGGTCGTTCCGAGTTGCTGGGCGGCGAGGCCCGCCCCAACCTGGGGCGTCCCACCGGCCAGGAGGGGCGGCCATTCGGCGACGCAGCCGGCGCTGGTGCAGGCCGAAGCGTTGGCCTTGTCGGCCTCGAAGAGGTAGAGGGATCGCCCCTGGCCGTCGACCAGGATCGACCCGAGCTTGGTAGTTCCGAGGTCCACGGTGGTCGCGGTTTGGGCGGGGGCGGCCGGCGCGGTGGTGGCGGTGGGGGCGGCCGACGAACCGTACCGGCCGCTGCTGCTGCCTCCGCAGGCCGTGGCGAGCAGCGCGACTCCACCAATCGCCGACATTGCAAAAATGGATCGTTTCACGCTGACCTCCAAGGTCGAGGGGAGCCCGCGTCGGGCGAGGTCCCGGATGGGAATGATTGGGTAAGAACGCGGCTCGGTTTCTGTTCGCGGATGAGCCGTCCGATCGGTAGCTGCCATTCCACGACGAAAGCGAGAGTCGTTTTGTCGCTCATGCCGTCACCACGACGGTGCCGTGCATGAATGGATGGATGGAGCAAATGTAGGAATACGTGCCGGGCGAGGTGAAGGTCCGGGAGAACGTGTCACCACGGTTGAGGACCGGGGAGTTGGCGACATCGGTGAAGGTCACCGTGTGGGCGACGATGTCGTTGTTCGTCCAGGTCACCTTGGTGCCAGCCTTGACGGTCAGGGCCGCGGGGTCGAAAGCGAAGTTCGTGATTGTGACTTTTGCGGTCGCACCGATAGCAGCCGGGGAGGGGGACGGGGCGGTCGCGTTCGGGGAGCCCGTGGCGGCAGCTGACCTGGTCGCGGCGCTGCCCGGGGAGCAGGCGGCCACCCCCAGCCCGGCGGCGGCGCCCAATGCGGCCAGGCGGCGGCCTGTGATTCTGGACGTGGGCTTCGGGGAGACGCCGGCGTAGCGGGGTCTCGTCATGTGTTCTCCTTGTCGGTCGCATTCTCGGATGACTGGTGATAGGAGCTGGGGTTACGGCGACCCAGGTCGATAAACCGCGTAACCAGCTCGGCTATTGGTCCGGTAAGGAGCTATGCCAGCGCTATCGACCTTTTTAGGACCTCGAAAGGAATCGCCATGTCAAGTGTAAAATTCCAACCGGACCGAGCGACCGACGGCGAACCCCGGCTGGCGACCGGAAACGAGATCGTGTTGCGGGGCGCGGCCGTGGTGATCCTGTTCGGAATTGCGGTGATGCATTTCGCGCAGATCGTGGTGAC
>DATARN010000053.1:0-2812 GCA_036264135.1 Acidimicrobiales bacterium | reverse complement strand
CTTCGCCGGCGGCGACCTCGGCTCCTACGCCGTCCTCCAGCACGTCGACCGGGCCCAGTTCACGTTCTTCCACGCCAGCGCCAGCACCCGCTACGGGCTCCTGCCCAACCTGCTCGGCTTGTACGGCAGCTCCGCCGAGCGGCTGGGACGCTTCGTCATCCCCAACCACGGGGCGTGGTGGTGGCCGGCAACGACGGCGGTGCTGATCGGGCTGGCCCTTCTCGGCGCCCGGCGCCGCCCCGGCCGGGCGTGGCTGCTGCTGGCCGGTGTCGTGGGCCTGCTGATGAGCGCCTCGACGGCCACGGCCGCCGGGTTGGGCGCCGCCACCTGGCTGGTCGCCCACGTCCCGGTGGCCGGCGCGCTGCGAGAGCCGGAAAAGTGGAGCGCCCTGTGGCTCGTGGCCCTGGCCGTTCTCGCCGCCGAGGGCGCCGGCGCCCGACCGGTCGGCCGGCTGAGCCCGGCCGTCGGCCGGCGCGGTGGCGGAGAGGCGCCGGGCCGGTCGTGGTCGGCGCCCCTGGCCGCCCTCATGGTGGTTGCCGTCCTGCTGCCCGCCGGGGTAGCCGAGATCCGCAACCTGGCGCCTCAGCTCAGCCCCGACCCCTACCCGGCGGACTGGTACCGCGCCGCCGCCTACCTCGACGCCCACGTCGCGCCAGGTTCGGCGGTCGTCGTGCTGCCGTGGCACCTGTACGAGACGCTGGATCTGGCCGACGGCCGGGTGGTCGCCAACCCGGCGCGGGACTTCTTCGGGGGCAACCTGCTCTACCCCGACGACCCCGAGATCCCCGGCGAGGCGATCCCCGCCAGCTCGGGGGACGGGCTCGGGCCGCTGCTGCGGTCACGGCAGGACACCACCTGCGCGCTGGCCACGGCGCTGCGGCGCCGAGGTGTCCACTGGGTGGTCTTGGAGCCGGCTCCAGGGAACGACTACGATGCCTCCCGGCTGGGTACGTGTGGTTTCGTGGTCGTAGAAGGGGAGGAAATTCATCTCGCCGTTCTTCACGACGAGGCGTGATCATGCAACAATGGCGGCGATTGGTGCTGTTGGCACATAGAGCGTAATGTCGGGTTTCCTGGGTACCTGAAGAAGGATGAGGATGGAAGAGGCGAAGACCAAGTCCAAGCGTCGCTGGGTCTTCCGGCTGGCGGGGGTCGGGGTTCTGGCCCTGGTGCTGGCCCTGGCGGCGCGGACCAGCCCGGGCACCTCGAAGAACTCCGTGGTGGTGAACGGGTCGCCGGCGGCGGGATCGGCGGCGACCACGTCGTGTGCCTCGGAGGACGCGTCGGAGCAGGCGGCGCAGATCGCGGCGCGCAACGCCGCCCACCAGGAGGACGTCCAGGAGGGCTCGGGCGGGTCGCGGGCGGAGGACTTGGCCGAGCATGACGCATACGTGAAGGCCCATCTGGCGGACTCGGCGGAGGACGAAGGCGAGGCGACCGGCTACGGGGCCTGCACCGACTCGACGCCCGATATCGCCCTGCCCGCACCGTAGCGGCGCGGTCGGCAGCGCCACGGAGTACGCCACGGCTGAGATCGCGGGGCGGCAGGGGGGCACGGGGGGCGCGCTGGAGCTGAGCGTGATCGTTCCCAGCTACCGGGACCGGGAGCACATCGTGGCCAACCTGCGCCGCCTCACGACGGCGTTGGACGCCACCGGGGCGACGTGGGAGGTGCTGGTCGTCGTGGACGGCGACGCCGAGACGTTCCGGCGGGCCAGCGCCGCGGTGTCGGGTGCGGTGCGGGTGTTCAGCAGTCCCCGCAATGTCGGCAAGGGGTTCGCGCTGCGCTGCGGTATGGCCCATGCCCGGGGGGAGTACGTCACCTTCATCGACTCGGACATGGAGATCGGCCCCGAGGAGATCGGGCGGATGTTGAGCCTGCTGCGGTTGTACGACGCCGACATCGTGGTGGGCAGCAAGCGTCACCCCATGAGCCAGGTGCGCTATCCGCTGCTGCGCCGGGTCCAGTCGGCGGGCTACCACCGGTTGTGCCGGATGCTGTTCCGGGTGAAGGTGCACGACACCCAGACAGGTTTGAAGTTGATGCGCCGCGAGGTGTCGGAGGACGTGCTGCGGGTGGCGCTGGTCAAGCGGTTCGCGTTCGACCTGGAGCTGCTGGCCATCGCCGACCATTTGGGCTACGACCGGATCATCGAGGCGCCGGTGACCATCGACTACGCCTTTTCCAGTACCACCAACCTGGGGGCGGTGTTCTGGGTGCTGGTCGACACCGCCGCCATCTTCTACCGGCTGTACCTGCGCCGCAGCTACAGCCAGGCGCGCTCCCACGGCCGCGAGCGCGTCGACCGGGCAACCTTGCTGGAGGCCACACAGACGTGACGCTCCAACCGGGCGGGCCGGGCCCGGTCGGCACCGGCCCCGGGCAGGAAGCCCTCCGGATCCTGATGCTCAACTGGAAAGATCCCGCCGACCGCGACGCCGGCGGGGCGGAACGCATGGTGCGCCGCATCGCCGAAACCTGGGCCGCCCAAGGCCATCAGGTGGACCTTTTCGTTCCCCGCCGGCATCAGTCGCGCCACGATCGCATCGGGGGCGTCACCTACATCCGGAGGGGCAACCGCATCACGGTGTTCCGCACCGCCCTCACCCACCTCCGCCGCCATGTCGACGACTACGACCGGGTCGTCGAGTCGGTCAGCACCCGGCCGTTCTTCAGCCACGAGATCGTCGGCGGGAAAGCCACGGCGTTGTACCACCAGATGGCCCGGGAGATCTGGGACCTCGAGTACCGGTTCCCGCTCAGCTGGGCGGGACGCCGGATCCTCGAACCGCGTTGGGTCCGCCGCATGGC
>DATARN010000034.1:0-9336 GCA_036264135.1 Acidimicrobiales bacterium | reverse complement strand
GGCGCCGTCGGCGCCCAGGCCATCCCCGACCCCAAGACGCTGGGCCTCGATGCCGCCGCCCCGGCGGCCTTCCTGGCCCTGCTGGCCCCCCGGATGAAAGGTGGCCGCACCTGGTCGGTGGCCCTGGTGGCGGCCGCGGTGGCGGTGGTCACCGTTCCGTTGGTCCCGGCCGGGGTGCCGGTGCTGGTGGCGGCCGCCGTCACCATCGCCCTCGCCCTGGGCATTGAATGGAGGGGGAAAAGGTGACGCAGTGGGCTGCGATCGTCGCCGCCGCCCTCGCCTGCTACGGGCTCAAGCTGGCCGGACTGTCGGTACCGCGCGCCGTGCTCGCCGACCGGCGCGTGGCCGCCGTCGCCCTGCTTCTGCCCGTCGCCCTGCTGGCCACGCTGATCGCCACCCAGACCGTCTCGACGGGCCGTCACCTGGTGGTCGACGCCCGCCTCGCCGGGGTGGCCGTTGCCGTGGTCGCGCAGCTGTTGCGGGCCCCATTTCTCGTCGTCGTGGGCGCGGCGGTGGCGACGACCGCCCTGGTGCGACTGCTGGCTTAGCCTTCGACTGCGCTGGGCCGCCGCCGCTGGATCCACTCGTCCCACGAGGAATAGCCGGTGGGAGCCGGCCCCGGGTCAGTGGTGCGCAGTTCCATCTCGTCGGGTTCTTGGAACAGCTTTCGGTATTCCGCCAACTGGTTGTCGGTCACCACAAACGTGGACGCTCGGTTGGTTGCCAATCGTTCGACAATTCGGCGCTTCTGCTCGTCATGACCGATGGGAAGGTAGACAAGTACGCAGGCCGCGCCTTCTTCGGCCGCCAGGTCTTTCAGGGCCGAGCGTTCATCGCGGGACCAGAAGCCGAAATCGAGGACGACGCTGATTCCGAGTCGCAACGCCCGCCGGGCAAGCCACAAGAATCGCCCTTCCAGTACATCACGTTTGCCACCCGCATCGGCGTCCCCGACGAGCGGGATCAACCACTCGTCCGGTGTCAGGCGAAGGGCGTTCTCCCGCGCCTCGATCTCCCGGGCCCGAGTGGTCTTGCCCGCCGCCGGCAGCCCGACGATGACAAAGAGGGTCGGCCTCATCGCCGCGTCCGTCGATGCTCCCGGACTCGGCGCCGGGAGACAGAGGCCCCCGGGGAGGCCTCTGTCGAGCGGAGGGAGTGGGATTTGAACCCACGGTGGGCAAAGCCCACAACGGTTTTCGAGACCGTCCGATTCGGCCGCTCTCGCATCCCTCCAGGCGGCTGGTCCAGGTTACTCGGCCCGGTCAGTCGCGTACGGCCCGTCGGGCCAGAAAGAACCGCTCGAGGAGCTCCGCCCCTGTCTCCGCCATCACGCCGCGGGTTACCGGGAGCTCATGGTTGAGTCGAGGGTCGGCGCAGAGGTTGTAGAGGGTGCCGCAGGCGCCGGCCTTCAGGTCCGCCGCCCCGAATACCAGCCGGCCGACCCTGGCCGCGACCAGTGCGCCCGCGCACATCGGGCACGGTTCGAGGGTGACGACCACGGTGGCGTCGGTCAGGCGCCAGCTGCCCGTGGCGGCCGCCGCCTCCCGCAAGGCGAGGATCTCGGCGTGCGCCGTTGGGTCGGCCCGCACGTGGCGTTCGTTGTGGGCGCGGGCGACGACCTCGCCGCCGACCAGGACCACCGCCCCCACCGGGACGTCGCCGGCCGCTGCCGCCTGGTCGGCCTCCACCAGCGCCATCGCCATCGCCTCCGCGTCGGTCATCGTGACACCGTCGGCGGCGGAGGCAACTGGCAGACCGACCGGTGGATCTGGGTGGTCAGATCCTCCACCGCCTTGGTGAGGTCGGTGTTCTGCTGCAACAAGGCAGTGATCCCGTTGGTGTTCTCGAACGTGTGCACCGCCAATTCCGACGAAATCTGGTCGGCTCGCTTGGCGGCGATCAACAGGATGGCCCCCTGAAGGCCGGCGACCATGGACAGCATGAGGTTCAGAAGAATGTAAGGGTACGGATCGAATCCGTGCCTTCCGTGCGAACCGCCCAAATAGAAAAGGCTGTTGGCGATGGCCCACAGGCCCATTGTCACGAGGAAGGTAATGACGAATGGCCACGACCCCATGCCATTGCGAACCTTGTCCGCCGCCCGCTCGCCGAGGCTGAGCTGATCGCCGGAGCGTACTCCTGGGTGCCTGTGCCACGCGTTCGACCACGCCATAGGAATTCCTTTCTCTGTCCTCGCCCTCCATCATGGCGGTTCCACCGCCGCCACCGGCCGGATGGTTCACCTCGGAGGCAAGGCGGCGGCAATGGTGGCCATCTGCGCCGGCGCGACGCCGCGCCAGTAGCCGCTGTCATGGCCGCCGGGACCGAACGATCCCTGATTGCCACCCGGCAGGGCGGCGACGAATCGCCGGGTGGCGTGGTAGAACGGATCGGAGGTGCCGCAATCCACCCGCATCGTGATTCCTACCAGTTGGTGCGCACCCCCGTACACGTCGAATCGGCGGTAATCCGCCGCGCTGTCGAAGGCTCCGGGCGCAGTTTGTGCCGGGCTTGTCCACAAAGCGGGACTGGCGACGGCCACGGCGAAAAAGCGGGATGACGCGCGCTCGGCGGCCAGCAGCGAACCGTACCCGCCCATGGACCAGCCAAGAAGAGCCGCAGCTGTGGTCCCCGTTCTCCGCTCCACCATCGGAATGAACTCGTCAAGGAGCATGGCGAGTGCGTCGGTCCCGTCGGTCCTGGGATGCCAATAGGAATCCCCTCCGCCGTCGACGGCCGCCACGGCCAAGGGGGCGCCGAGCGAGCCGACGACCGTGGGAAGGTGAATGGTGTCGAAGGGGAAGCGGTGGTCGCCGTTGTACCCGTGGAGGCAATACACCGTCGCCCGCGGTGCCATGATTGGCATGGAAATAGTCCATCCCACGGTCCGGCCCATGTGAACGCTTCGAAGGCTCCCGTGGACGGCGCTGACGCCGGGTGGAGGGGAATACCCGGTTCGCCCTCCCGAACTTCGTAGCAACGCGACGCCTGAGCCGCCCAGCGCCAGAGCGCCGCCGCCGATGCCGATTCCGATAACGACCTGCCGGCGACTCAGTCCAGCCACGGCGCAAACGGTACTCTTCGCGCCCAAGGCGTTGAAGAATTTTCGAAAGCCGTGCATTTTCCAGGGAAACGGGTAATACTGTCGTATTCCGTTCCCACAAACGTCAGGTGAGGGAGTTCATGGCAAAGAAGCAAGTAGTCAGCTACAGCTATACGTGCGATGTGTGCGGGACAACCATCCCCGACACCGACGGTGACAGCGTGACTCGGAAGGTCAGCTGGGAAGGGACCGATTACGTCGTCGATGTCTGCCTGGCGCACGGTTCGCAATTGGGCGATGTACTGGATCAACTCCGGTCCTTCGTTGAGGCCGGCAGCCGCGCCGGCGGCCGTCGGGGTCGTCGCGCTTTTGCTGCCGCGTCCACCGCGTCCGCCCGGGCGCCTCGCGGGCGGCGCAGCGGATCGTCGTCAAGTTCAGGTACCTCGCCCAAGCGCGGCGACCTCAGCGAGGTCCGCTCCTGGGCGCGAGCCAATGGGATGAAGGTGAGTGAGCGGGGTCGGATTCCCGCCGCCCTCCTCGAGGCCTATGACGCCGCCAACAAGGACTCCGCCGACGCGACGATGGGGGCGCCGGCTTCGGATGGCGATTCGGCACCGGTCGCCAAGAAGTCGACGCCTCGGAAATCGACGCCCCGGAGGCGGTCGCCCCGAAAGGCCAAGGCGCCGGCGACCACTGCGGGCGAGTGACCGACGAAATCGCGGGCACGGCGGAATAGCGAGGAGGCGCGGCCGCCGAGGCCGCGCCTTCGACGCGTCAGATGGCGATATGAATATGCAGCAGAACGAGCGGCCATACCAAGATGGCAAGGACGGCGGAACCGATCTCTGACGTGGTCTTGAGCTCCGCCAGAAAATGATGGCTTGACGCCACGATCACGCCGACGACGAGCCAGATTGTCCCACCGAGGGAGATCCGTCGCGACCGCAGCACGGCACGGAAACCTACCCGCCGCCGGCCGGCCGAGCGGTGATGTCCCTCGCTGGTCCGGTGCTCGGTGCGGCGGTCAGGCTTACTGCGGCACACGAGACGTTCCGCTGAGGGCTGCTGCCGTCAGGCCCTGACCCGGTTCACGGAGTTTCGTTGCGCAGGACCCGACCGCCGCACCGAGCACCGGACTGCCCGCGCATGCTACCGGGCCTCAGGGGCAACGCGGGCGGTAGCGTGCACGGCGAACACCTGGAGGGGTGCGAGAGCGGCCGAATCGGCACGATTGGAAATCGTGTGTGGCGCAAGCCACCGTGGGTTCAAATCCCACCCTCTCCGCCAGCCCGGGCCGTCGCATGGCTGCCGTAGGCTCGCCTCGATGTCGCAGACTCCCGCCGGCTCGGCGGGTTCGCCGCCGGTCGAGCCGCCCTACCAGTCGCTGTACCGTCGTTTTCGGCCGCAGCGCTTCGCCGACGTCCGCGGCCAGGAGCACGTCACCCGGGCTCTGCTCAACACGGTTCGCGAGGGGAGGGTGTCCCACGCCTACTTGTTCAGCGGCCCGCGAGGGACGGGCAAGACATCAACCGCCCGCATCTTGGCTATGGCGCTCAACTGTGAGCATCCCCGGGATGGTGAACCGGACGGCACCTGCGCCTCGTGCGTTGACATCCGCCGGGGCGCCTCGGTGGATGTCCAGGAGCTCGACGCCGCGTCCAACCGTCGCATCGACGAGATACGAGACCTGCTCTCGCGTGTCGCCCTCGGGACCAGGGGCCGGTGGAAGGTCTACATCATCGACGAGGTTCACCAGCTGACACCGGACGCCGCCAGCGCCTTGCTCAAGACGCTGGAGGAACCGCCGGCCCACGTGGTCTTCGTCCTGGCCACGACCGACCCCCAGAAGGTGCTGCCGACCATCCGCAGCCGGACCATCCCGTTCGAGTTCCACCTCCTGGCGAGCGAGGTCCTGGGCGACCTGCTTCGAGATATCAACCAGCAGGCGGCGCTGGGTGTGCAGACGGAGGCCATCGACCTGGTCGTGCGGCGGGGTCACGGTTCGGCTCGCGACGCCCTCACCGTCCTCGATCAGGTCGCGGCGGGCGGCGGTGGCGAGGATCTAACTCAGGTGGTCGGCCAGATCGTGGACGGCTTGGCCGAACGCGACGTCGGGGTGGTGCTCACCGCCGTGGCCCAGGGCATGGCCTCGGGCCGGGACCCACGGCGGCTGGCCGCCGACCTGATCGAGCACCTGCGCAATGGCTTCCTGGCCACAATGGCGCGAAGCCTCGTGATGCTGCCCGACGACGCGGTAACCGAGGTGGCCGAGCAGGCCCGCCGCCTGGGCCTCCCCGCCCTGGTCCGGGCCATGGAAGTCATCGGCCAGGCGCTGGCCGACATGCGCGATTCCGTCGACCCTCGGGTAACCCTCGAAGTGGCACTCGTCCGCCTGGCCCGGCCCGACGCCGACACCAGCCCCGCCGCCCTCCTCGAGCGCATCGAGCGGTTGGAGCGCAGCCGACCGGCGCCCGACCCCTCCGTTCCTCGGGCCCAAGCACAGCCTGCCCCGCCATCGCCGCCGGCCCGGCCGGCCGAACGGGCGGCCGGGCCCCCGGCGCAGCGGTCCACGCTGGCCCCGCCCCCCCCGCTGCCAACCCGACCAGCCCCGCCTCCGACCCCCGCCCCGACCGCCGGCGCCGCCCCGCCGGCGCCGCCGGATCTGCGCCCGGGAGGTGCCGGCACGGCGCTGCCATCGCGCGATGAGGTCACCAAGGCGTGGGGCGACGGCGTCCTACACCGCATGTCGGCGCGGGCCAAGGGCTATTTGGGCAGTGGTCGCTTCGTCGCCGTGGATCCCGACGGTGCCGTGTTCGCCCTCCCCAACCAGCAGTTGCTGGCTCGCGGCCGGGAGTTGCAAGGAGAGGCCGAGGCGGCGCTCGCCGCCCGGTTCGGCCGGCCGGTGCCGCTCAAGATGGTGCTGGATTCGCCGGTCGCCGCCCCGTCCATCGATCCGGTCGCCGATCCTGCCGACGAGGACGGGATCGAAATACGCGAGCGCGCCGATCTCGATCACCTACAGGACGCCGACGCGGCGGTAATCTCCCCCGAACAGCGCCTCCTGGACGCATTCCCGGGCGCCGAGGAGGTGTCGACATGACGGCCGAAGGCCCGGACCTGGGCAACCTGCTGGCCCAGATGCAACAGATGCAGCAGCACCTGATGGACGCCCAGGCGAACGCCGCCGCCACGGTGGTGGAGGGGCGCAGCGGGGGCGGCGCGGTCAAGGTCACGGTGACGGGGAGCATGGCGTTCCAGGCGGTCACCATTGACCCCTCCGTGGTCGACCCCGGCGACATCGAGATGCTCCAGGACCTGGTGCTGGCGGCCATCCGGGATGCCGTGACCCAAGCCAACGATCTCAACAGCGAGGCTCTCGGTGGGCTCGGATTGGGCGGGGGCCTGGAGGGCTTGCTGGGGGGCTGATGTATGCCCCGCCGGTCCAGGACCTGATCGACGAACTCGGGCGGCTGCCCGGGATCGGTCCCAAATCCGCCCAGCGCATCGCCTTCTACCTCCTGAAGGCGCCCCGGGAGGACGCCCTTCGCCTGTCGCAGGCCATCTCGGTCGTCAAGGACCGCATCTCGTGGTGCCGACGGTGCTTCAACGTTTCCGAGACGGCCACCGACGCCGCCGCCGGTGATGGGGAATGCGAGATCTGTGGCGACGACCGGCGAGACAAAACCGTCGTCTGCGTCGTGGAAGAACCCCGCGACATCGTGGCCGTCGAAAAGACGCGGGAGTACCGGGGCCGGTACCACGTCCTGCAAGGCGCCATCAACCCGATCGAGGGGGTCGGACCCGACCAACTCCGCGTCCGCGAGCTGCTGGCCCGGATCGACGACGAGGCCATCGCCGAGGTCATACTGTGCACCAATCCCAACATCGAGGGCGACGCCACCGCCATGTACCTGGCCTCCCTCCTCCGGCCGCTGCCGGTCAAGGTGACGAGGATCGCCAGCGGGCTCCCCGTCGGCGGCGACCTCGAGTACGCCGACGAACTCACCCTCGGCCGAGCGCTGGAAGGCCGCCGCGAGCTGGCGTAAACGCCGCCACCGCCGGGCATGGCAATACCGTGGACCGTGCCATGAAGGACTCGCTTTCCCCGATCGGCCGCCGGCTGCGGCAATCTTCGGCCGCCGTCGCCGGCCGCCTGGCCCGTCTGCCCGAAAAGCTGCCGTCCGGTGTCCGTGAACAGATCGGCATAAGCGCCAAGCGGCTGACAAAGGTGCGGTCGTTGAAGGGAGCCAAGCGGACGCTCCTGGAGGAGGCGGAGCGCCTCTTCCTGACCGTGACACCACTCCTCGCCGCCGCCCCCCTCCCGGTTTCCGGGTGGCAGGCCCGTCTGGCGGCGGGCAGTACCGGCTGCGCGGCCGCCGTCGTCGAGCAGGCCGAAGAGCTGGCCACCCTCGTCTCGTGGGGCGGCGCCCTTCCGAGCGCGCCCGTGGCGGCGGGGGCGGTGGTCACGGCATGGGTCCTCGAGTTGTGGCTGGCCGTCAGCGCCCGGGTCAACCAGGTTCAGGCCGCCGGCCGCCAGGTCGATCCCGACACCCTGGGCCGAGAGTTGGCCGGCGCCTACCTCGGCGACGCCGACGCCGCCCGGCGCGACGGCATGAGCCAGCTGGTCCGGTCGGTGGCGATGAAGGCCGCCGAGCGCTGGGCTGCGGGCCTGGTGCCAGGGGCCGGCATCCTCTTCGACACCTACACCTCGCAGCGCACCGTGGCCCGGATCCTGGCCGAGCCGGTCACCGCCCACCCGCCCGCCGGCGGCGCGGTCGTCACCCTGGCGGTAGGCGGATAGGTTCGGATGGTGACCAACATCGAACGACCAGTCATCGAGCCGCCGACCGGCGAGCCTCCCGCCAACCTGGAGATCACCGACATCTGGGAGGGCGACGGCCGGGCGGCCGTACCGGGCGACATGGTGACCGTCCACTACACCGGTGTCGCCTTCTCCACCGGCGAGGAGTTCGACGCCAGCTGGAACCGCGGCGACCCCTTCCGCTTCCCCCTCGGTCAGGGCCGGGTGATTACCGGCTGGGACCAGGGCGTGGCCGGGATGAAGGTCGGCGGTCGCCGCAAGCTGGTCATCCCACCCAGCCTGGGCTACGGCGACCGGGGGGCGGGCGGCGTGATCAAGCCCGGCGAGACGCTGATCTTCGTCGTCGACCTCATCGAGGTCTGACCTACCGTTTCTTACGACCGAGCCGCGGCCGGTCGGTAGGGACCAGGCGGCGGACGAATACCGTGCCCGCGGCGAGGGCGGCGATGGCGAGAAGGGCGAGCGCCAGCACCCAACCGGCGATGGAACCGCCCGGCGCCGGGTTGCGGGTGGCGGCGGCGTCCGCCGCCAGGCCGCCGGCATTGCCGGCCGGCCCCAGCCCCGACGTCGGCGTGCCACGGGGCAGAGGAGCGACGGTCGTTGTTGTCACCGCCGCCGTCACCGTGGTGGCGGCCGCCGCCGCCGGCGCCGTCGGGGCGGTGGCCGCCGGCGTGATGGCCGGCGTGGTGGTGACTGTGGCTGCGGTCGGTGTAGGGACCGCCGGCGGTGTGGTCGTCTTCGGGGCGGCCGGGCGGGGCGCCGGGGCGGTGGTGGTCGGCGCCGTCGTCGCCGGTACGGGCACGGCGCCCCCTGTGCCTTCGAAATCCTCGGTGATCCACAGCGTGCCGTTGGCGCCGACGGCGACTCCGATGCCGGTGAGGTTGTACGTCGGGTCGACGATGTTTCCGAAATGGAACGCGCTGTTGACGAAGGCGTTGAAGACCGCGGGGACGCTGCCGCCGCCCCCCACGTTCTCGCCCAGCTTCGTCCAGCCGCCCGCGATCTGAGACGCGAGATTCGGATTGTGGCTCAGGGAATTGGTCGCTGCCATGTGCCCCGACCAGGCCTGGGCGGCCCGGGTGAGCGCCGGGTCGGCGGAGAGGGAAGCGACGCCGTGGCTGGCCCGGACTGCGTTCACCAGCCCGAGGAGGCTGCCGGCGCTATCGGCCCGGGCCGGTGATACGAAGCCGCCGAGGGCCAGGGCGAACACCGCCGCCGCGATGAGGAACTGGGTAAGGCGCCGGGGCATGCTCCGTTGCTGTCGGTCGTGAAACGGCCCACCTTGAGTCCTTGCGGCCGGCCGCGACGCCGCGGCCGCGGCGAGATGTGGGCCGGCTACAGCGTCTCTACCAACAGGGCGTCGCCCTGGCCGCCGCCGCCGCACAGGGCGGCCACCCCGCGGCCTCCGCCGCGCCGTCCCAGCTCGTGGAGCAGGGTGAGGGCCAGGCGGGTGCCGGACATCCCGATGGGA
>DATARN010000181.1:0-18113 GCA_036264135.1 Acidimicrobiales bacterium | reverse complement strand
GCCCGGTCCCTCGCCCCCAGGAACGTCGGGATGGCGATGGCGAGCAGAATGCCGATGATCAGCACGACCACCATGAGCTCGATGAGGGTGAAACCCTCTTCGTCATCACGGTCGACGCGTGCCCGGATTGCAGTAAGCATTGATGTCCCTTCATGGTTGTGGGTTATGTGCGAGCCCACTTGCGTCCATTCGAGGGTCGTCCCGATAACGGTCCGATTCCTCCAGGTAACCCGGCTGACCCGCCGTCGCCATTGACGTTGGTCCCGTGGCTTTGCGCCCCCGCCTCACGACGGGTTTGCCCTTATCAAGAGGTGCTGCTCGCAGTGGGGGTAACGACTGGCCCCCCACCGGCCTTGAGGCGATTTCTTGGTCTTCGCCATCGCTGGCGTGATCCTCTGACCGGCGGGGCGCCGTCATCGGAGCGCGCGCCCGGTGGCTTGAGAAATAGCTCGACTCGGAGGGGCCACCCGGCCGATACCTCCGGTGATGACTCGGGAAACGACACGGTCGCCCCTGGAGCTGTTCGCGGCGGCGATCGCCGTGCTGTTGCCCGTCGCCTACACACCCGGGCTCGAGGGCCAGGCCTGGACGGCGCGCTCGGCCCTCCTCCTGCTTGTCGTGGCCGTCGGGCTGCCGGTGCTGTGGCGCCAGGCCCGGGGGCAGCAACCGCTCGCCGCCCGCGCCGCCATCGCCTTTCTCCTCGTCGGGGCGGCCTCGGCGTTGCTCTCGCCGAATCCGACCACCGCGGTTTTCGGGCTCTACAACCAGGGAACGGGCCTTCTTTTCATGGCGAGTCTGTCTTCTGCGTGGGCCATCGGCTCCTGCGTGAGCCTCGAGTCGCGACCCCTGATCGAGAGGGCGCTCATCGTCGGTGTCGTGATCAACGCCGTCGTGGCGGTCGTCGCTTGCCTGCTCCCTCCGGCGTCGTCGGCGGCCAGCAACTGGTTCGATCCGTCTGGGCGCGTCCAGGCCCTCGCCGGCAACCCGGTCCACCTGGCGGCGCTTGCTGTTCTCGGCTTGGCGCTCATCGTTCCCCGCTTCGCCACCTCGGCCGTCCGCTGGGCCCTGCCCGTCGCCGCCTTGGCGGCCGCGGTGGAGTTGAGCGGCACCCGCCTGGCCCTGCTGGTGATGCTGGGCATGGTCATGTGGGCCGGTCGCCGCCATGGAGTTCGAGCGGCGGCCACCTTGGGCGTCGTCGTGATACTCGGGTTGGCCGCCGGCTCCGCCATCGTCCCCTCTGCCAACTCGGGGGCGACGCAACGAGCAACGTCAACTCAGGATTGGAAGACGAGGCCGGCTACCTGGCTCAGTGCTCGCCACTCCATCGCCGCCCACCCCTTGCTGGGCATCGGTCCCGGGCAGTTCCGCACCGCCACGTCGCCGTACCGGCCCGTCTCGGTGGCCCTGGCGGAAGGTTCGGACAAGCTGTTTACCGACGCCCACAACCTCTTCGTCGAGTACCTCACCACGACCGGGATCCTGGGGCTGGCGGCCCTGGCGGTCTGGTTGGTGGCGGCGATCCGACCGGCCCGGGGCTGGCTGCTGGTGGGCGCCGTGGGGGTGTTGGCGATTCACCTGGCCGAACCGCAGTCGGTGATCACCACGCCATTGATGTTCCTGGCTCTCGGCGCCGCGGCCGGCCGCCGGCGGCCGGCGGCCGTTCCCGCCTTGTCCTCCCCACCCGACCGCGCCCTCCGCGCCGCCGTGCCTGCCGGCCTCGTCGCCCTGGCGGTCGCCGCCGCCGCCGTCTTCTTGGTCGCCGAGTTCGACCTGGCCCAGGGCCAACTCGACCTCCGGGCGTCGCCGGTGCAGCAGGCGAACCGGCTCTTGCCGGCCTGGCCGCGGCCGGCGTCGCTTCTGGCGCGGGTCCGCCTGTTCGAGGGCATCACCGGACACCGCAACGGCCCGCAATACCAGGAGAGTCGGGCCTGGCGGGTGGTGGCCATCCACCGCGACGACACCGACCCGGCGCTTTGGAGTGATCTGGCCGAATACGACGCCAGCCGGGGCCGCAACCGCGACGCTGCCGCCGAGTTCCTTCAGGCCCTTCGTCTCAACCCGACGTCGGCGCGCGCCATGGACGGGCTGGGCCGCCTGGCGCAAGCGGCGTGCGACCCCTCCCAGGCGGCCCTGTGGCATGCCCGATCGGTCCGTGTCGCCCCCCTTCCGGCCGCCGCGCCGGGGGTGCAGGTAGCCGGCACCAGCCCGGAACCGCTCTGCGCTGGTCAGCATGCCTAGGGGGCGACCGTGCGGCGACTAGCCCGAGCCCTGCTCTACGCCGGGACCGTTGCGCTGGTACTCGGTCTTGGCCACATTCATGCCGTCTACATCGGGCACTACCCCACCGGGGCGTCCTCCCGGTTGGCGTGGGAACTGGCATATTCCGCCGCCCTCGGCGTCGCCGCCTACGCGGTCGGTTTACCGGATCTGGCCCGCAACGCCTACCACGCGCTCTGGTTGGCGTTGTGCGCCAACGTGGTGGCGGCCGCCGCCATCTCCTTCGTCCAGCTCGGACTCGGCGTCGCCATACTCCCCCGCTTCGTGGTGTTCTGGACGGCCAGTCTTCTCGTGCCCGGCTATGCCCTGTGCGCCTTTGTCGCCGCGCGGGGCCGCCGTGAGGAACGACGCCGCGACCGGGTCCTCGCCATCCTGACGCCGAGCGAGGCGGCGATGTTCACCGACGACCTCCGCCACGCCGAACGCAAGGCGTCGCTGGCGCGGGTGCTGAACCACGACGAGGTGACGGCCGATTCCGAGGCGCACACGCCCCTGCTCGACGCTTTTTCGCAGGTCGACGCGTCGATCCTGGTTCTCGACCGACGGGCGCAGAACGACGAGTCCATCGTCGCCCAGGCCGCCCAGCTGCACAGTCAGGGTGTCCGCATCCGCACCCTGTCGCTCTTCTACGACGAGTGGGTCGGCAAGTTGCCCCTTTCCGAGCTCGAGCGGGTGGCGCTCATGTTCGATATCGGCGAGCTCCACCGGATCCGGTACGGGCGGGTGAAGCGACTGGTGGACGGCGTCGTAGCCGCCGCCGGGCTGGTCGTCATGGTGGTCGTCATCCCCTTCGTGCTGGCCGCCAACTCGCTCGGCAACCGAGGACCGTTGTTCTTCCGCCAACCTCGGGTGGGCAAAGGCGGTGAGATCTTCACCATGCTCAAGTTCCGCACCATGGTCCCCGACTCCGGCGACGGGACATGGACGGCCGACGGGGACACCAGGATCACCCGGGTGGGCAGCTGGCTCCGCCGGACCCATCTCGACGAGCTACCGCAGGTGATCAACATCCTGCGAGGCGATCAGGCCATCGTCGGACCGCGCCCCGAGCAACCCCGCTACGTCAGCGCCCTCCGCGAGAAGATCCCCTTCTACGACCTCCGGCACCTCACCCGGCCTGGCCTCACCGGCTGGGCGCAGCTCAACTATCACTACGGCGCGACCGAGATTGACGCCCTGGAAAAGCTGCAATACGAGTTCTACTACCTGCGGCACCAAAGCCTGGCGCTCGACCTTCGCATCATCGTTCGCACGATCCGCCAAGTGGTGGGACGAGGCGGGCGCTGAGCCGTTGCCCTTACGTCGCCAGGTGCGACGGCTGGCGGTGGCGCCACAGGTACCGGATCACGGCCCATCCGTGACGCAACCCTCGGCGGGTGAGGAGGCGGCGGTTCCGCCGGCGGGGCGGATGATCGCACGCCACGCCGACCTGCAGGACCCGCCACCCCAGCTCCTTGATCCGAAGGCAGAAGTCCACGTCCTCGGGGCCGTAGAAGAAGCCCTCGTCGAGTCCGCCCACCCGATCGAACAGCTCGCGGCGAATCAGCTGGCAGGCGCCGATGGCGAAGTCGACGTCCCACTCGTCGTCCACCATGTCGAGCTTGGTGCGGAGCGGCGATGAAGGCCTCGACCGGGCGTAGCGGGCAGTGACCCCGGCCAGCCGGGCCACTTTTCGGGCCACCCCGGGCGCCCGGCCGGCGCTGGCCTCGGGCAGTTGCCCGGCAAAGACCGGCGCCGCCACCGCCACGTCGGGCGCGCCCTCGATCGCCTGGCAGAGACGCTGGAGGGTGTGGGGGCGGAGCCGGGCGTCACTGTCAAGAAACAGCAGCAACCGGCTGGTGAGCACCGCCGCCCCCTGGTTGCGCGCCGCCGCTACCCCTCGATTGGTGGGATTTCGGATGAGACGCACGCGCTGGTCGTCGGGGACGACGGCCGGAGGGTCGGATCCGTTGTCGATGACGACCACTTCGGCGTCGACGTCAACCGATTCCAGGACCGACCGCACGGCTGCGTCGAGGAGGTCCCCGTCGTTCCAGGTCAAGATGACCACACCGACTCGGGGAGCGCTCACCGCCAGATCCGCCGGCCGACGCGACTCGCCACGGTCTCCTAGTTCGACCGGTGGCCGCCGAAGCTGAACCAGCTATGTGGTCATTTCCGCAGCAGGAGGTCGTACATGGCGCTCTCCCAACCCCGTGAATAGCGGAAGTAGCGACCACTGACGACTTCCCCGACCACGGCTGCGATGCGGTTTCCCCCCGTCCCGATGCCGTCGCGCCGCGCCACATGGTCGACCTTGGCCTCGACCAGCGCGACGGCTTCAGGACGAATACCGGGCCACGACCTCAGGCGCTCGGCGATGGCCCGGAACTGCTCGACCTCGTCGCCGTAGCGCGCCACCGCCGTACCTCGCTGAGCCAGGCGCGCCAGAGGCGACTGGGGCCGGACACCGACCTGATTGCCCCCGTGCTCCCGATAGGACACCAGAGGCTCGTCGATGGCCACGACGGTCGCCGCTGCGGCCAACAAGACGGAAATCCAGGCGTCATGAAGCCCGTGGGGATCCACGGGCAACAGCAACGGAAGCCACGAGGCGCGAACGGCCAAGGTCGCGCCGGTAACCACTTGGTGGGACAGGAGCGTCGCCAACATGTCACCCCGATGCCCCCGGCGTCGCTGCGCGCCGGTGAACCTCATGCGGTCCCAAAGGCGCTCGCCGGTGGGCCGGCTGTCGGCGTCGATGATCCGGGCGTCACTGAAGACGCCGGCGGCACCCGTCGCTCCCAGCACCGCCACCGACCGGGCAATGCGGTCGTCGCGCCATTCGTCGTCCTGGTCGGACAAAAGAATGAAGTCGCCGGACGTGGCGGCCATCGCCGCCGAGAAGTTGGAGGGCACTCCCACCCGGGCCTCGTTTCGACGCAGGATGACGGGGAACGGCGCCGAGTCGGCAAACCCCCTCAACAGTTCGAATGTCCCGTCGGTCGAGCAATCGTCGAAGACGACGAGCTCATCGGGCGGCAGCGTCTGGCCGAGGATCGACTCAAGCTGGCGACCGAGGAACCGCACGCCATCGCAGGTGCACATGGCGACGGAGACGGTGACCCCCTCAGTCGACACGTCGCCAGCCCCCACTCCGTTCGTCGTAGCGGCTGATCGGGCGGGCGGGAACTCCGACGACCACCGTGAACGGCTCGACATTGCCCGTCACGACGGCATTTGCCCCTACGACTGAATTCCGACCGATGACGACCGAGCCGAAGATGGCCGCGTGCTCGCCGATGTGGGAGCCATCTCCGATCTCGACAGCGCCGACACGAAGGGGTTGCTCGCGAACCGGGCGAGTCACATCCCGGTGGTCGTGGAGATGATCGCTGATGAACACCCCGCTGGCAATGAGAACGTCTCGGCCAATGGCTACCGACGCGACCGCAGAGACATGACAATCATTTTCCAGCGTGGTGCCGGTCCCAATCACGATCCGGGGACGGAAGGTCGCGCGGTGGTAGATCGTGACCGCCTGGATCCGAGACCGGTGGCCGATGGCCACGCCGTCGCCCAGCTCCAGGCACTCCGGGGATATCAGCTCGACGTCGCGTCCGAGCCGGCACCCACGGCCGCAAACGTCGACCCGTCGTAGCTGAGCCTGCGCCTGGTAAGCAGACAGCCACCGCCCCAGAGTTCCGAACGCCCGATCGGAGAATTGACGCGCGCTGGTCATGACGACCTCAGGGTGGCGCCGCGTCGACGGAGAAGCTCAACGACCTCGACCACGTCCGCCCGGCCACCGAAGAGGAAGAGGCCGGCCCCATACACGAGCACGACGCTGAGTACGCCCAGGGCGAGCTGAGCCACGGGAGGCAGCGGGGACCGAGCCACGGCCAGCCCGGCGGCGGCGCCGAGACAACCGGCGCCGAGAAGCCGCCCCACCCGCGGCAAGACGCGGGCCCAGGTGATCCTGACGATTCGCCCCACCAGCGTGGCCATCAGCCAGACGACGAGTCCCGCCGCGGCGGTCACCGCCACCGACGCCCCCAGCGCGCCACCATGGCGGGCGACGACGAACAGCCAGAGCAGGCCGGCCTGGAGCGACAACCCAACGAGGCCGGTGAGCAGGATGTAGCGGGGCCGGTTCACCGCAAGGAAGAGATTGCCGGACACCCCCGACAGGACGCGAAAGGCGCCGAACACGGGCAGAATTCGCAGGGGGGCAACCATTCCGGACCAGTTGTGACCGAAGATGGCGGCGACCAGCGGCCGGGCCAGGCTGGCCAGCATGACGAAGAGCGGAAGGGTGACAAGGGTGAGCGCCGTCAAACTTCGCCCGTAGGCACGCCGGAGTTCCTCGGGCCGGCCGTCCAGCATGACGAATGCGGGGAACAGCACGCGGCCGGCCAGGTCGGCGATTTCCGTAGCCGGCAGATTGGCGATCAGATAGGCGAGGACATAGATGCCCAGGGCACGTTGGCCGGCGGACCGGCTCACGAAGGCGTTGTCCATGTTGGTGGCCAGATAGAGAACTACGCCACCCCCCAGCACGTGCTTGCCATACCGGAACAACTGGCGCGCCGTCGCCCAGCTGAAGTTCCACCTCGGCCGCCACGTGCAGGCCATCCAGCTGCCGATCGCCAGCGCCACCGAGTCGACGACTTCGGCCACGGCCAGGCTGTACGCCCCCGCTCCCGTCCTCGCCGCCAGCAGGACGGCGGTGACGGCGAACAACGCCGCGGGCAGCACTTGGGGGAGAACCTGCCGCCTGAACGCCAGATCCTTCTCCAGCAACATGTTGGGCACCACCGCCAGGCTCGAGAAGAAGATCGAGAGCGAAAGCACTCGAAGGACGCCGGCGGCACCGGGATCCCCAAGGAGCCGCGCCGTGGCCGAGGCGGACACTGCGCTCAGCCCGGCAATGCCGGCGCCGAGGACGGGGATGACGACGAGGGCGGTGGAGGCCACCGTGTCACGGTCACCAGGGTTTTGGACAATGGCCGGTCCGAGACCGAGGTCGTTGAAGATGAGCAGGGCGTTCACCACGATCGTGGCGACGGCAAAGACCCCGAACTCGCGGGGCGCCAGGATGCGAGCCAAAAGCAGGTAGGTGACAAAGGTCAACGCCCGTGTCGTCCCCGTCGCGAGGGCAACCCAGAAGACGCCCCGAACAGCCTGCTCCTGCAGGCTCACCGGCGACGTCTCCGCCGGCGGAGAATCGTTGCCGTCGGTCACTTCTCGGGTCGCTCGATGGTCCGGAGGCGGCGGCCCACCTTGGCGGCCAGTGCCGGCCAACCCTCTTCGTGGACGGCCCGCCGGGCGGCACGGATGTCATGGCGGACGATGGCGGGTGCGCCGAGCCCCCCGGCAACCGAATGGGGCCGGGAACGGCGTTCGCGTGGCAGGTCGGCCGCCGCCGCCGGTGACGTGAGGAACCGGGCTAACGGCCGAGCCGCCTCTTCCCAGGTCAGCGACGGCCGGAGGCGCGCCAGATTGGCCTTCGCCGACTGGCGCCACTGGTCGCTCGTCAGGGCGGTCGCCAAGGCCTCGGTCAGGGCCGCCGCATCCCCGGCTTCGACGGTTGCCCCGAGACCCTCCCTGGCGATGAGGTCGGCCATGACATCGCCCACCGTCGCCACGACGGGCAGCACGGTCCAGATGTAGTCGAGCACACGGGTGCGGAAGGAGAAACGCGTCTCGAGATGGTCCCGGTGGGTCGTGACGCCGACGTCCGCCTCGAGGAACAGCCCGGCGCGCTCGTGATATGGGACCCACTTGTCGAGGATGAACACGTTCCGTCCGAGGACGCCGAGTTCCCGTGCCAGATCGGTGACTTCGGTGAGGGTGTGCATAGGCGGAGCGTTCGGATTGGGGTGGACTCCTCCCGGTAGCACGAGGCGGACCGGCAGCCGGGGGGCCAGCGCCGCCACCGACCGGACAACGAGGGCGGGGTCGAACCACGGATACAGTCCGCCGCCCCACAGGACGACCTGGTCGTCGCTACTGATGCCCGGTATCACGTTTCGCAGCACGGGTCGAACGGCGCGGGGTTCTTCGGTCGGCAGGCCGAACGGTACGACATCTATAAGCGAGCGAAGGGTGGGGTCCCGCTCGTACGTCGACGGGTTTATCCGGCCGGTGGCAGCCAGGTGCCCCAGCCACAAGTCCCGCTGTTTCTCGGAGGCGCATAGAAAGTAATCACCGCGCCGAAGCTGCTCGATGATCGCGGTGGTGACGAAGGCGGCTTCGTCGCGTCGAGCCCGGCGGGAATGATCGCGGCTCAACTCCAGGTGCTCGAAATGGAATGGGTCGTAAAGATCCACGACCAATATGGTGCCCACCCGGCGCAGCCACGGGTGGGCCCGGAGAACCAGACCCTGCACGATGAGGACGTCGCTCCATCGCTGGTGACGCCGTAGCGCCATCGCTGTCGGCGCGTCATGAACGGTCATTCCCTCCGGCGTCCCACCTTCGCCTGCGGTACTTACGATCCGCACCTCGTGGGCGCCGGATATCGCCTTTCCGAGTTCAAGGGCGCGGATTGCCGGCCCGGACATCGTGCGCCCCACCCGGTCATTGGTAACGATAGCGACGCGTGTCACCGACCGGCTTCACCCGACGGGAAAAGGGAGGTGCGCCAGTCCGCGACCGCCGGGTTGTCGACCCGACAAAAAGGACCGAATACGCCCATATCAGGCGGCATCATCCGTCGTGAACATGGCATCATTGTAGGGTGGCCGTGTCCCGCCCCCCGTGCTCTTTCGGGTATTTGTTCGGTCCGCACTTTGGAGAATGGTAGCGGCGTGATAGGTGTCGACATCCGAGCAAATCACTACCCGGCCATGGTGGATGTCGTCGTGGTCGCCTACAACAGCGACGACGCCCTGCGCCGGTCGCTCCCGCTGGCCCGGCAGATCGCAGGGGTCAAACGGGTCGTGGTCGTGAACAACGGCACCGAGGCCAGTACGGCGCGCCTGGCACGCGACCTGGGTGCCGAGGTGATCGAGGCCCCCGGCAATCCCGGTTTTGGCACCGGCCAGAACATGGGGGTCAAGCAGGGAAACGCCCCGTACCTCCTGCTTCTCAATCCCGACGCCGAACCGGTGCCCTCGGCGGTGGCGGCAGGGCTCGAGTGGCTGTCGGCCCATCCGGACGTGGCGGCTGTCCAGGGGGTTATCACCAACCGCGGCGACGGGCGGCCGGAGCGAAGCCAAGGTCGTGAACTGGGCGCCGCCCACCTCCTTGGCCGGGCGCTCGGGTTGCGCCGCCTGCTGCGATGGCCGGCGGTTGGCGCACTCGGGCGCCGCGTCGGGTGGATGCGAGACCATGTCGACCGGGTACCGATCGCACCTCAGGAGGTCGAGACCCTGGCGGCGACCGCCGTCCTGATGCGGCGGTCGGCGTTCCGCCAGGTCGACGGGTTCGACGAGCGCTACTTCCTCTACGGCGAGGACCTCGACCTCTGCCGGCGGCTACGGGCCGCCGGATGGCGACTGGTCGCCTTGCCGTCTGACTGGGCTCGTCACACCAGCGGCGGGTCGTCGAACACCTGGTTCGATCGAGAGTTGCGGTGGTGGCAGGGGACGCTCCAGTTCGCAGCATGTTGGTGGGGGCCGGCGGCGTGGTCAGCGTCCCGCGCCGCGGCCGGGATGCAGTGGGTCCGAATGGCGCTGAGCACGCCCCGCCGGAGCGGCGAGGCGTGGCGGGCGCTCCTCGCGGCGCCACGCCGGCTCCGGCGCGCCGATCATTCAGGTCGAACCGCGTGATCGAGTAGCAGCGGCCGGGATTTGTGTCGGTAGCGTTGGATCGTGGCCCTCGAACCGTTCCTCCTCCCGCCCTCGCCGCTTTCCTCGGTGGACGACTACCGAGCCTTCGGGGGAGGCCGGGGCCTCGCCCGGGCGCGCGAACTCGGGCCCGAACAGACCATCCAAGAGATCCAGCTTTCTGGGCTGCGAGGGCGCGGCGGCGCCGGCTTCCGGACAGGCCGGAAGTGGGACACGCTGTACCGGGTTGAGGGCACCCGCAAGTACGTGGTGTGCAACGCCGCCGAGGGCGAACCGGGCACCTTCAAGGACCGGACCCTCATGCGCACGAACCCGTACCAGATCATCGAGGGCCTGGCGGTGGCGGCGGCCACCATCGGGGCGCGTGAGGCATTTATCTGTCTCAAGACCAAGTTCCAGCCGGAGGTAGAGCGCGTCACCAAGGCCGTGGCCGAGATGGAGCAGGCCGGTTTAACGGGCGACCTCGTCATCGCCATCGTCCAAGGCCCCGACGAGTACCTCTACGGCGAGGAGAAGGCGATGCTCGAAGTCATCGAGGGCAAGGCGCCGTTACCCCGGCTGTTTCAGCCCTACGAACTGGGCCTGTTTGCCACCTCTCCCCAGATGGGGTGGGAGGCGGCACCCGCCGATCCCGAGGCCGGCCTGGCCGGCGTCGACCCGGACCGGGTCTCCCCCGCCGAAACCAACCCCACCCTGGTCAACAACGCCGAGACCCTGGCCAATATCCCGCAGATCCTGGCGCGAGGCCCGGAGTGGCACCGCAGCATGGGAACGCCGGACTCTCCCGGCCACGTGATCTGCACGGTGGTCGGCGATACCGAACGAGCGGGGGTGGCGGAGATCGAACTCGGGACGCCCCTCGCGGAGGCCATAGACCGCGTCGGCGGCGGCGTCCGGGCGGGGCATCGGGTCAAGGCGGTGCTGTCGGGGGTGTCGAATTCGGTCGTCGTCTCCGACGAACTGGCCACACCGCTCTCCTACGAGGCCATGGCGGAAATCGGGTCGGGGCTCGGCTCGGTCGGCTTGATCGTCTACGACGAGCAGGCCTGCATGGTGAACGTCGCCCACGAGATCTCCCGCTTCCTGTACGTCGAGTCGTGCGGCCAATGCCCGCCGTGCAAGTTCGGCACCGGGGAGATCACCGCCTATCTGGAACGCCTCCTGGCCCTGCAGGCCGACGACCGCGACATCAGGGCCATCGGTGAGCGCCTGCAGACAGTCTCCGACGGCAATCGTTGCGCCATCCCGCTCGAAGAGCGGGCGGTCATCGCCAGCTTCCTCCGATCTTTCCCCGAGGAATTCGCCGACCATCTCGAGGGGCGGCCGTGCTCGGGACGCCACGACATCCCCCTGGCCAAGATTGTCGACATCGACGACGGCGTCGCGGTCTACGACCTCCGCCAGCGTCTGAAGCTGCCGGACTGGACCTACCCGGACCGGCCAGGAGAAGGCGACTAGCCGCCCGCGGCATAGAGAGGGGCAGCGCCTACCAAGGAGGACCTATGCGCCCGCCGACCTCGCAGTCACCCGACCGGAACACCCCCAGCATCGATGACCTGATCCGGGTCGGCAACGAATATGCCGACCTGTTCAACACCAGCCCCATGGAGGAGATCGAGCGGTTCATCTCCGATGCTTGCGTCGACCCCATGTGGGACGACCGCACCAACCTGTACTTGATGCTCGCCGACGACCCCGAAGACCTGGCCCTCGTACTGGCCGGCGACCGGGACCACTACGTGGTCGTCCGCTATATCGGCAAGTGGCTCGTTGACGCCGACCCAGTGGACTGGGAGGAGCTCGAGGACCTGGCCTTCGGCCCCGTCCCCGACGACGAGCTCTGAGCGCCGAGGGCACGGGCCAGCTCGACGAAGGCGCGGGCCGCGGGCGACAGGGTCCCCGTCCGCCGGACGAGCCCGATGGTGCGCCGTAGCGGCGGGACCAGTTCCAGCACCGTGGCCCCGCGCCGGCGCGCTTGCTCGGCGAGCGGCCGGGGCAACAGCGCCGAGCCCGCCCCGGCCAGGACGAGAGGCAGGAGGGCCTCTCGTTGCTCCGTCTCCACCGCGATGACCGGAGTGACGCCCGCGGCAACGAGCGCCCGCTCGACCAGCGCCCGGGAGGAGGTGCCGTGCGGCGTGGCGACGAACGGTGCCCCAGCCAAGGAGGCGACGGCATCGCCACCGGCCGGCGTTCCCGGGGGTCGCACGACCAGCACGTCCTGAACCAGCAGCGGCTCTGAGGCCAGGGATTGTCCCTCGGCCCGGGCCGGCGACAATGGGAGTTCCGCCACGCCCAGCTCGCTACGACCATCGGCCACCCGCGACGCCAGTTCGGCCGCGTTGTCGGGCTCGGCCAGGCGGACCGTCACCCCGGGGAAGGCCACCCGGAAGGCACCGATGAGTCGGGCCACGGGATCCGTGGCCAAGGTGGGTTCGGCCACCAGGTCGAGGTGACCTGCAACCAGGCCCTTCACCTGGGCGACCGAGGACGCCGCCGTCTCCATATCACGGAGCACCTGGCGGGCCGGCCCGAGCAGGGCTTCCCCGGCCGCAGACAGGACGAGCCGGCGGCCGACACGATGAAACAGGTCGACGCCAAGTTCCCGCTCCAAGGCCCGGATCGTCTGCGACAGCGACGGCTGGGCCAGGTGCAGCACTTCCGCCGCCCGGGTGACGCCACCTTCGTCGACGACGGTGACGATCGCCCGCATTTGCCGGATATCCATAGGCCGACCCTATGAGACGGGCGGCGGCGACCGCGATGGACGGTTCGGTGTTTCGATGGAGACGGGCGGATCTACAGCCCTCAACCGCGGATGCCGACAGTCAGGTGCGACCAACAAGGAGGGCCGACCGGTGAATCGAACCTGCTGCTGCCACTCTTGTGGGGCTCGTGTCGCCACCAACTCGCTCCGGTGCACCACCTGCTACGTCGCCATCGAGGCGGCCCAACGAGCCCCGACGCCCCTGCGGGCCGGGCTGTCGCCCCTCGTCGCCGATGGCACACCGGCGTGGGCCGCGGCCGCGGCGGTGATGATGGAACCTTTTGACCTCGCCCACGACGGCGAGCTCGCCCCGATCATCCACGGCCCTTGGGCACCCTTGGGAGGCGAAGCGGCCGATTCGGAAGGCTCTTACCATTTCCGGTAGGGCAGGAACTTTCCGTTGTAGGTGAGCTTCACCCGGTCCCCCTTGGGGTCGGCGATCCGCTCGATGTCGATCTCGAAATCGATGGCGCTCATGATGCCGTCGCCGAACTGCTCGTGGATGACCGCCTTGATGGTGGTGCCGTACACCTGGGTGATCTCGTGCAGCCGGTAGATCAGCGGGTCGACTGGGACGTCGGTGTCCAGCGACCCCTTCATGGGGATCTCCTGCAGGGCCTCGACCACCTCGGCCGCCACGTCGCCGCGCAGGTCGAGCAGGCCGGCCAGGGCCTCCGCCTCTGATGCCTCCATGGTCGCTTGGCCCATGATGGCGGCGGTCGTCCAGACGACGTGGCGACCCACCTGGTCGGCCAGCGCCTGAAATGTGAGGCCCTTGTGACGTTTGGCCTCCAAAATGACCTGTCGGCAGTCCTCCCGATCCATCGTCGCCTCCTCGTCGTGGTCTCCCATTCCACCACCCACCGGCGAGGTCGGCGAACCGGCACTACCTCCAGGTTTCTTCAGGCGACGTAGCCCACGGCGTCCTGTACGATCCGCTACTCGTGAGTAACAACGGGATGTTTGCGGTAGTTGACGTATCCCAACGGACGACCCGAGGACGAATCCTCATGGTGGTCGATGACCAGCAGTCCGCCGACGAGATCGCAGTTGAGCTCGGCCGGCGCAGTATCGACGTGGCGGTGCGGCCCATGACGCCCAAGCGCCCCGATCTGCCACGGGGCGCGTCCCGGATCCCCCAGTTCGTCCTCGCCTGAAGCGCGCCGGCCGCCCTTTCGCGGAAACCGTTGTCCGTGCCGTTGGGGCGCTCCCGGACAGGTGCCGAGTTGCCGTATATCACCGCCCGCAAGCGGCCCCCCATTAGTGAGCTGTCCCCGAACTTTGGCATATTGATCCGGATGGAATGACGAGCGCGTCTACCCGGAGTCCTATCTGCCCGGCGGGGAGCGGCGCCTCCGTGAACACGAGGCTATTGGGACCGCCGCCGTTGGCATCGATTGGGTACTGGGTGACGCTCATACTTATCACGCCGTCCGGTCCGGTGAATGTGCCGACTCCTGATTCCGCCATACCAGCCGATGGGTGAGACTGAAGGAAGGCGGAAACGCTTTGGAGAGTGCCGTCGACGACGTAGACCTTGCTTTCATCGATCATCGGCGAGCACGCCGGATAGTTGCTGGGTCCATTGAGGGCACTGCTCGGCGCCGCGCTCACCTGTACGGCATCAGGCGGCACGACAGCGCCGGCTAGCATTCGAGCAGCGGTCGCCGTTTCGGCTGGCGGGAACGTGGTCGTCGACTGACTCGGAACGGAAGTGGTCGGCGGGTTTGTCGTTGGGGCCGAACTTGGCAGCGAAGCGAGAGGCGTCGCCGTCCTTTGCGGCGTCGTGGTTGTCGGCGACGGCGCAATCGTTTCTGGCTTCATAGTTGTCGGCGGCATCACAATCCTTTCCATCGTCGTGGTCGTTGGCGATGCCGCAGTCGTTTCCGGCGCCGTCGCCTGTGTTGTGGCGGTCTCGTTAGTGCTGGAGGGCAGGAACGTCGTGGAAGACGGGCTCAGTACCAGAACCTTTACCGGATGCCCGCTGCCACCAGCATTGAGCGATGCGAAGAGGACCATTGCGACGCCCACCCCGGCTCCGGTGAAGGCCATCGTGTATCCGTTGCGCCGATGCCGGCGAAGCCGTGCGACTTTGGCCATCACCTTCGACTTCGCACGAGCCTCGTCGGCGGCGCTGAGCTGCGGATCAGTCCAGTACATCGAGTACTCCTTTGCTGGGTCCGAGGTCAACCTTCAACGCCTTGAGGGCTCGTCGAAGGTGCGTCCTTACGGTCGGAAGGCCTAAAGCGAGGGCGGCTGCGATCTGGGTATCAGTGAGGTCGGCGAAGTAACGCAGTGAGACGACTTGGCGTTGACGGCGCGGCAGGTCTCGCACCGCACGAGCGACAACCAGTCGACGCTCGGTGGCATCGGTGTCGTCGGTGACAAAGAGCCGGTGGACAGGCCAAGGTCGTCGTCGGCGAACCTGGTCGATGGCGAGGTTGGTCGCCACCCGCAGGACCCAAGGAGCCAGATCGCAACGTTGCGACAGCTTCGACCAGTGCAGATACAGCCGAGCGAGCGTCTCCGCGGCGACATCCTCGGCATCACTTGGCTCTGCCAGCACCCGCTGAGCCGGCCGCAGCGCCAATGTGTAGAGCGCCGCGAACTGCGCCTCGTAGTCAGGGGTGAGCCCGGCAACACCTACCAAGGCATCCTCCTGTTCGTTCTGCAGCACGACGGTCACAGCTCCAAGACGTATCGGCACCCGCAAAGTGATGACCCGGGTCCGACAAACTTGTCCTGTTCGTGCGGCACTCCTCCGCACGCGTCAATAGGGCAGGACATTCTCCCGGTGGCTTAGCTGCTGACCCGGGTGGATGCGAGCATGGCCTGAATCCGCTGTTCCGCGACGGCAAGGTTCGGAGAACGCAGGCACGCTTGCATGTCGTAGTGGTTTCCGCCGTTCGGCTGCTCGATGTCGGCCGTGATCGTTTCCTCCGCCTTGAACTGACCGCATAGGCCCGGCCGTTCAGTCGTCACCCGAGCGGCCTGACCTCCGATAATGGTGTTCGGATCGGGCACGCCCGGTTGCCCCGGTGCGCGAGGGAAGCCGTCGTTGTACCAGCTGACCAGCACGCCACCTGGAGGCAAGGTCCCGATCGGGTCACCGCAAATCGACGCCCCCGGCTGCGGGTGGGTACAGGGGTCGTGCAGCGGGACGGGACTGAGGAAGATGATGAGTTGGGAGAAGCTGCCGGTCTCGAGGAAGCTCTGCGGCCGCCATTCGGCCGGATAGGAAAAGGACAGGCCCGGCTCCTGGAATGAGGCGTCGAGTCGTACCGGTGCCGTGGTGGTTGTGACCAATGTGGTCGACGACAGGGACCCGGCAGATCTCGGGGGATGCGGACCACAAGCCACTGCGGCCGAGACGGCGACGGCGACGGCCATGGCACTTGCGGCTACACGGTTCACGGCCGTTCGACGTTGTCCACCCGGCGTCTGGTTCCACCACACATCGTTCGTCTTATACGGGCCGCCGCCTGCGCCTTTGGGCGGCTGGGACCAAACCGGATAGTCGAGCCGCGTCTGTATGCTGATTTGCATGCAGACGACGAGTGTGCGGATTGACGGCCGGACACATGAGGAGTTGAAGCGCCTGGCGGGCGAGCTGGGCACCACCGTTGGCCGCACCGTCACCCTCGCCGTTCGTGCGCTGCGCCACGATCGTGTCGGGGAGCAGTTGGCTCAGCCGTTGCGCGACGACGAGACGGCCTGGCTCGATGCTGAGCTCGGGTGACGTCGTTGATCTCGATGTCGGATTACCCGACGGCCGAGAGGCCGGACTTCGTCCCCCTGCGGTCGTCGTTTCTGCGCAACGCATCCTTAGCTCCGAGCCGTCCGTCGTCTCTGTCGTGCCGCTGACCTCGACGCTGAGGGGATTCCATTCGGAGATCACCATCGAACCTGACAACCACAACGGTCTCACCGTACGGTCCGCCGCCCAGTGCCAGCATCTGCGGGCAGTATCAACCGGGCGTATCGTTTCAGCTCGGGGCAACGTCGGGACGGCGATGCTCGGTCAGATCCGAGAAACGATCGCAGTCCTGCTCGATATTTCTGTCTGACCTGGAGGAACCGGCGCTAGGGGTCGGGGTCAGCGGCCCCAAGACTGGAGGCAGCGCACCCCACGATCGCCAGGGCGAGACGACGATCTGCTAAGAGTTGACGCGTGGGAGCGGTTCTGCGGGAAGTGATCATCGACTGCAACGACCCGGCTCGGGTCGCCGAGTTCTGGGGGGCGGTCCTCGGATGGACCGTCCAGGGCCAGGGGGACGAAGAGGTCCTCTGGATGTCGGAGTCAGGCGCGCCATTCCCGGATGTTCTCCTGGTGTTCGTTCCCGTTCCCGAGGCGAAGTCAGGGAAGAACCGGATCCACCTCGACGTCAGCCCGGTCGGGTGCGACCGAGACGAGGAGGTTGCCCGGCTCGAGACCCTTGGCGCCCGACGGGTGGACATTGGTCAGGGGGAACAGTCTTGGGTGGTCCTGGCAGACCCTGAGGGGAATGAGTTCTGTGTCCTCGGCCGCCGAGCGGACGGCCACTGAGGCAGGAACGAGACCGAGGAGGGCCCGTCATGGCCTACGCCGTGGATTTCAACACCGTCTCGACTGTGGGGCTGGAGTCGTCGCCCGTCGCGGCCGCGCTCGCTGGCCTGCGGGCGAACGAGGCCCGCTATATCAAGAACAAATACGACCACGAGTTCGTCACGGAGTCTGCCAGCGACGCCAGGTCGACCATCGACTGGGTGCACCGGATACTCAAGGAAGAACGCGACATCGTCATCTCGTCTCCTCCCCTGGAGGCGACGGGCTTCCAGGTGGAAAACATCCGAATCGCCTACGTCTTCTACCAGAGCGGTTTGTCGATCAACGTCATGTACACCATCGACGGCCCGACGAAGCGGGCCGTCGGCTTTAAGCTCTCCGAGGGTATGGAAGTCCCCGCTGAGCTCGCCTCGCGGTTCAAGTTCGCCCGGCAGAAGTCGAAATTGGCCGGAACCATCCGCGGTTCCTACTTCGCCTTCAAGAACGAGTACTGACCTCGAACCAGCTGTGCTACTTGATCAGCTTGATGATGTTGAACATGGGCAGGTAGAGGGCGATGACCATGGTGCCCACGCAGCCGCCGAGGACGAGGATCATGAGGGGTTCGAGCAATGAGGTGAGGGCGTTGACGGTCGCCTCGACCTCCTGGTCGTAGAAGTCGGCGATCTTCTCCAGCAGGGTGTCGAGGGCGCCGCTCTCCTCGCCGACGGCCATCATCTGGGTGACCATGGGCGGGAACACGGCGTGGTTCTCG
>DATARN010000126.1:0-3071 GCA_036264135.1 Acidimicrobiales bacterium | reverse complement strand
CGCCGACCCGGTGGAAGCGGCGGAGGAGGTCGGCCTTCGGCCCCGTCAGCTGGGCGACTTCGTCGGCCAGGCCCAGCTCAAGGAGCACCTCGAGATCGTTCTCGAGGCGGCCCGCCGGCGGGGCCAAGCGATCGACCACCTGCTGTTCGCCGGGCCGCCCGGCCTGGGCAAGACCACCATGGCGGGGATCGTCGCCGCCGAGATGGGGGTCAACCTGCGGATCACCTCGGGCGCGGCCCTGGTGCGGGCAGGTGACCTGGCCGCCATCCTGACCGACCTGGCCGAGGGCGACGTCCTGTTCATCGACGAGATCCACCGCCTGGGCCGGGCGGTGGAGGAGATCATGTACCCGGCGATGGAGGACTTCGCCCTGGACATCGTGCTGGGCAAGGGCCCGGCGGCCCGCTCCATCCGCCTCGACCTCCCCCGCTTCACCCTCGTGGGGGCGACCACGAGGACCGGTCTCATCACCGGGCCGTTGCGGGACCGCTTCGGGTTCGTCGCCCGGCTCGACTTCTACGAACCCGGCGAGCTGGAGGCGATCATCCGCCGTTCGGCCCGCATCCTGTCCGTACCCCTGGACGACGACGCTGCGGCGGAGATCGCCCACCGGTCCCGCGGCACGCCTCGAATCGCCAACCGTCTGCTCAAGCGGGTGAGGGACTTCGCCGAGGTGCGGGCCGACGGCCACATCACCACGGCCCTGGCCCGGGAGGGACTGGCCGTCTTCGGGGTCGACGGCCTGGGGCTGGACAAGATCGACCGCGCCATTCTCGAGGCCCTCTGTGCCCGCTTTGCCGGCGGCCCGGTCGGGCTTTCCACCCTGGCGGTGAGCGTGGGGGAGGAGAGCGACACCGTCGAGGACGTGTACGAGCCATTCCTCATGCAGCTGGGCTTGCTGATGCGCACGCCGCGGGGCCGGGTGGCCACCCCCGCCGCCTGGCGCCATGTGGGGTTGGAGCCGCCGGCCACCGCGGGGCCGCCCTCGTTGCCCTTCGACTAGACCACCTGCCCGTGGATGTCCCGCAGTACGACCTCCCCGCCGAGGCCATCGCCCAGTACCCCGTCGAGCCCCGCCACGCCGCCCGGCTGCTGGTCTCGCTTGACCCGGCCTCGCCGCCACAGCATCTGCGGGTGTCGAACCTTCCGGAGCTGCTTGGTGAGGGCGACGTGCTGGTGGTCAACACCACCAAAGTGATTCCCGCCCGCCTGCGGCTCACCAAGCGCAGCGGAGGGGCGGCCGAAGTCCTGCTGCTCGAACCCGACGGCGGCGACGTGGCGGCCACGGAATGGACGGCGCTGGTGCGCCCGGGGCGGCGCCTCCCTGCCGGCACCATCCTGTGGGCCGGCGGACGGGAGCTGGTGGAGGTCGGCGACGCCGTCGGGGACGGGCGCCGCCGGGTGCGCCTTTTGGCGGGCGCCGACTCGGTGCCCGACCTGCTGGCGGCGGTAGGGACGGTGCCGTTGCCGCCCTACATCCACCAGGCGCTGCCTGACGACAGCCGTTACCAGACCGTCTACGCCGACCGGCCGGGGTCGGTGGCCGCACCCACCGCCGGGCTCCACCTGTCGCGCCAGGTGCTCGACGCCTGCCGGGAGCGGGGCGTCACGGTGGCAGAGGTGGACCTGGCCGTCGGCCTGGGCACCTTCCGGCCGGTGACCGCCGAGAAGGTCGAGGACCACGTCATGCACCGCGAGCGCTACCGCATCCCCGAGGCGACCATGGCCGCCTGCGCCGCCGCCCGGCGGGTCGTCGCGGTGGGCACGACGACGGTCCGAGCCCTGGAGTCGGCGGCCGCCAGCGGCGCCCTGGCCGGCGAGACGGAGCTGTTCATCCACGGGAAGTACCGATTCCAGGTCGTCGACGTCCTGCTCACCAATTTCCACCAGCCCCGCTCGTCCCTGCTGGTGCTGCTGGAGGCATTCTGCGGGCCCCGCTGGCGGGAGCTGTACCGGGAGGCACTGGCGGAGGGGTACCGGTTCCTCTCCTTCGGGGACTGCATGCTCGTGGGCGGGATGACGGCGTGACGGCGATCCGGATGGACGTCGTGGCCACCGACGGGGCGGCGCGGGCCGCGACGGTCCTCACCGCACGGGGCACCTTTCCCACCCCCTGCTTCATGCCCGTCGGGACGCGGGGGACGGTGCGCACCCTCGACGCCGGCGACCTGGCGGCCATCGGGGCCGACGTGGTGCTGGCCAACACCTACCACCTCATGCTGCGGCCCGGCGCCGAGGTGGTGGCCGCCTGCGGCGACCTGCACGGGTTCAGCGGGTGGGCCGGCCACATGCTCACCGATTCCGGCGGCTACCAGGTGTTCTCGCTGCACCCCGACGTCGACGACGACGGTGTCGCGTTCCGCTCCACCTATGACGGGTCGCGGCACCGCTTGACGCCCGAGGGGGCGGTCGCCGTCCAGGAGGCCTTGGGGGCCGACATCCAGATGGCGCTCGACATCTGCGCCCCGCTGCCGTCGACGACGGCGGCGCTTCGCGACGCCATGGTGCGGACGGCGGCGTGGGCGGTGCGGGCCCGGCGGGCGCACCGCCGGGAGGGCCAGGCGATCTTTGGGATCGTGCAGGGCGGCGCCGACGTGGCCCTGCGGGCGGAGAGCGCGGCCCGCACCGTCGAGGTGGGATTCGACGGCTACGGCATCGGCGGTCTCTCCGTGGGGGAGCCTCGCGCCGAGATGCTGCCGGCGCTGGCGGCCGCCCTGGCCGGGTTGCCGGCGGACCAGCCCCGCTACCTGATGGGCGTCGGCGATCCCGTTTCCGTCGTCGAGGCGGTCGCCCTCGGCGTGGACATGTTCGACTGCGTGCTGCCGACCCGGCTGGGCCGCCACGGCACGGCGTTGACCAGCGGCGGCAAGGTGCAGATCAAGGCGGCGGTCAACGCTCGCGACCTCGGGCCGATCGAGGAGGGGTGCGGGTGCCGCACCTGCTCGTTGCACAGCCGGGCCTACCTGCGCCATCTGTTCATGGTGAGCGAGCCGTCCGGCGCCCGCCTCCTCAGCTGGCACAACCTGGCGTGGCAACTGCGGCTTATGTCCGATATTCGCCAGGCCATCGTC
>DATARN010000104.1:0-7139 GCA_036264135.1 Acidimicrobiales bacterium | reverse complement strand
GTGAAGTGGTGCCACGACCGGTAGTCAAGGGTTTCGCGCAGCCGGGCCTCCCACGGCGCGTTGACCTCCAGTTCGGCCCGCGCCTGGTCCACGCGCGCCCGGACGAACTCCTGCAACGACGCTCGCTCAGCCTCGAGCAGGTCTGCGGGGTCGCGCAACAACAGGGACCGGGCCGCCTTGACCGCGTCCGGTTGCTCGGGGTCGACTTCCCACCGCAGCCGGACCTCAACGCCTCCCGCCGCGGTGCGCACCGTGCCCAGTTGCCGGTTGATGCGATCCACCAGCTGGTTGGCCAGCCGGATCCGCGCCGCTAGCGCCTGGCGCACGCTTCCCGCCAAGGTCTGTTCGAAAAGCCGTTCCTCGTCGGCGGCCAGCTCTGCCCGGCCGTCCGCCAACTCGGTGGCCAGCGCCGCGGCCAACTCGGGCGCAGCCCGACGAACGCCGGCCGTCGCGGCTCGCAGCACCCACCAGCCGTTGCTGGCGAACTCCCGTGCCAGGTCAGCCCGGCTACCCAGGGCGGCGCGGGTGTGGTGCAGCCGCTCCTCGACCCGGGCCGACGCTCGCTCGACCGCGGCCTCGTCGGACGCGACATGTTCGAGTTCGCCAGCAATCGCCCGGGCGGCTGACAAAACCGCCGTCAATCCCTCCAGTTGAGGGGGCAGCGCCGTCACGGCGGCGTCGGCTGCCATTCCCTCGTTGACTGCGGCCAGGAACCGCCGGTGCGCCGTCGTACGGTCGTCGTCAGCGCCGGCCCGGGCCGATTCCGCTTCTTGCAGCGCCGTCTCGAGGTTGCCCACTCGGCGCTCAAGCTGCGGTCGCCGCTCGGCGAGCTCGCGCTGCTGCCGGCGACCGGAATGCCGCTCGCCGTTGAGTGCGTCCATCCGTCCGAGCAACTCCCGGTACTCGGCGCCGATCGACGATTCCAGGGTCGCCAGGCGGACAGCCACCTCGGCCTCTTCGGCCTCGGTGATGGCCAAGTTGGCGGCCGCCTCCTTGGCTGCTTGCGACGACCGCTCGGCGTCGTCGGCCGCCCGCCGCAGTTGGCGCTCGGCCCCACCCAGCTCACGGCTTCGCCGGGCCCACGTCGCGGCCGACCGCTCGACGGTCGCGACCAGGCCTTCCATCTCCGCCAAGCCGTCGAGGGTGGTTGGCAACTGCTCGCGGGCGGCGGCGATGGACAGGGCTCGCAACGCCGCCCGGACGCTTTCCTCGGCCGCCGCCAGCGCCCGACGGCTGGCCGCAAGTCGCCGCTCCGCCTCGTTGGAGCGGACCTCGGCGGTGGCGGCTTCCCGGGCCGCGGCCTCGATTGCCGCCCCGTCGGGGACAGCGTCCAGGTCGGCCAAGGCGGCCGCCCGCTGGGTGTCGAGCGTCGCCGCCTGCCGCGCCAGTTCGGCCAGCCGGTCGTCGAGTGTCGCCATCTCGCGGTCGATCTCGGCCAGGCGAGCTTGGCGGCGACGGTCTTGCGCCTCCGCCCCGATCAGCTCGGCGGGCCGCACGAACCCGCGCCCGACGGCGGCGCCCAGTCGGAACGTTCCGTCCAGCGCCACGACCACGTCCGTCTCGGTCGGGGCGTCGGAGAGGGCGGTCTCGGCTACCGCGATCGAGGCGAGAACCCTGCTGACCACGCCGTGGTCCACCGGTGACGCCTCCAACGCGACGAGGAACTCCGTCAGACTTCGCCCTTCCACCGGCCGTGGCGACACGACCAGGTCGCAGCTTTCGCCGGGGAGGTCGATCCCACCGTCGGGGTCGACCCAGGCGTCCAGCAGACCGGACGCCAACAACGCCGCTTCCAGCCCATCGGCCGCACTGGCATCGGCGCCGGGCGCCAGGTCGACCAGGCGCCAGAGGGGGGCGCCGGCCACGTCCTGGCGGGCGCGGCGCCACACGGGAGCGACCGGTTCGATCACCCGTCCTTCGGCCAGCGCATCGCGTTCATCGGCCAGCGCCGCCCGGTCGGCGTGGACGGTTGATCGGGTCGCCTCGACGTCGCGCTGGGCGACCGCGAATCCACTTTCGACCTGGGAACGGAGGGAGGCCACACCCCTGGTGACCCGGTCGCGCTCGACCGGCGGTGCCTCGATGGCGGCCATCACGCGCGAGGGATCAACCGCGCTGCAGGACTCCGCCCACGCCAGCACGTCCCGGCCGTAGGTCTCGGTGGCTTCGTCGAGGGCTCTGACCGCGGACCTCCAGGCACCCCGGTGTGCGTCAAGGGTTTCTTCGTCTTCTGCCACGCGCGCCTCCGCGCTCGTACGCCGCTGCACCGCCGTGCCATGGGCTTCGAGGGCCCGACGGACCACGGCAATGGAATTGCGCCGGGCCCGGCCCCATCCGTGAATGAGCCGTTCGCCCTCATCCGGCTCCGCCGCCATCGCTTCCACCACCGCCGCCTCGGCCCCCGCCGGCGCCGCCGTCCGGCGCAGCTCGCCGACGGCCGATTCCGAGTTCTGCCGAGCGGTGGTCCGGGCCGCGTCGGCCTCATCAAGAAGGCGCAGGGCCTCCTCGCGATCCGCCAACCGTGTGGCCGCCGTGCGCCGGTCCCGCGCCGCGAGGTCACGGAGGCGGCGGGCCTCGGCTCGGAGGTCGTCGAGTGCCGCGCCTTCCCGGTAGGCGTCGCTGTCGCGCAGCGCTTCAACCTCGATCTCGATCGCGGCCAGCCGCTCGTCCAACGCACTCGCCTGGCGTGACGCTTCCTCCGCCTCGTCCCGGGCCTGCTCGAGGGCGGCACGGGCTTCGCGCTCGGCGCGCGTCACGTCGTCGCGGCGGGTCTCGGCCTTGCGGACGTCTCCGGCCACCGCCGCCACCACCGCTCGCGCATAGTCGCGTTGGCGGGCAGCGAGCAGTTTGACCTCGCTCAGTTCCGCCTCCAGAGCCAGTAGTTCGGATTTCCGACGGTCGAGACGCTCGAACCCTTCGGCGACCACGGCCACGTCGTGGTCGTCGATGGCCGGCAACGCCTCGGAGAGCACGTCGGAAAGCTTCTGAAGGTCCAGGTTTTGCGACAGCTTTTCCTTGCGGAGGGCGAGGAGGGCGGTAACGACCGACGAATACCGGTCGGGGCCGAAGTCAGGGAACAGGACCTCGCGTACCGCGGCGCGATGCTCGTCGGCGGAGTTGTGAACCCGACCCTGGTCGCCGAGTTGCTCGATCAGCGCCTTGCGCGACAGCGGCACCCGGCGCTCGTCGAGCAGGTGGAGGTCCACGCCGACGGCCCGCGAGGTGGTGAAGAAGTCGAGGTCGGTCTTCCGGGTGGCGTCAGAGGCCCGTAGCCGCACCCCCACGGTGAACACGTCGTCGACCCGCGTGAACTCGACCCAGGCGAATCCGGTGCGCCCTCCGTCATGGCTGCCGGTCATGACCCGTTCGTAGAGGCTGCCCCGCGATTTGGCCGCCGACGTCAACCGCGACGGTGAGGAGTCGGCGTCGAGCAGGAATGGAAGGAGCAACTCCAGGGCCATCGACTTACCGGAGCCGTTGGGGCCGCGCAGCAGCAGTCGGCCGCGGTGGAAGGTAAAGGTCTCGTCCCAATACCGCCACAGATTGACCAGGCCGGCCCGGGTGGGGCGCCAGCGATCGGGCGGCGGTGTGGGGAGGGCGGTCACGGCGTCGTCCATGGGGCCTCCTCGTCAAAGAGCGTGGGTTCGCCTTGCGTCACCTTGGCTTCGCCGACCCGGTAGCGGGCGGCCGCCGGTCGGGCGACGACGGTGCCGTCACCGCTCCGGGTGACCAGCCCGAAACCGGCCAGCAGGTCGACGGCCAGCTCACCGAGGCGTTGGGGCCCGTCGCCTTCCCGGTGACTGCGAGCCCAGTTGGGGAAGCGCTCCAGCACCTCGGCCACCGCCTGCGAGAGCTCCGACGCGCTGAGCGTCCCAAGACTGCGCCCGGCTCTCTCCCGGCCCCCATTTCCCTGGCCGGCAGCGGTCAGGCGGTCGATCAGCAAGAGCGCCAGCTGGTGGGCGTTGCCGTGGGGCCCGGGAAACAACACATCGGTGGCGATGCCCGAGGGGTCGACCGCCAGAAGCCCCTCCGCCCGCTCCTCGAGTTCGAAACCGGCGTCGGCCACCCGCTCGCGCAGCCACCGCCGCCCCGACGGGCTGGCGAGATAGTCCCGTTCGGCGGCCGAAAGGTCCTCCAGGTGGACGACGGGGTCGTCGAGCAGCTTGCGGGCCACGCTGTGGCGCGCCCAGCGGAGCCGCTGCTCCTCATCGCTCGCTTCGGGGCTGAGGGCGGCGTCGCCGTAGCGAGGCTCAACGAGGAGGGATGCAATCGCAGAGTCCGTGTCCAGGTCGTCGGGCAACCGGCTCGGCGCGGTGGCGCTGACCAGCAGGCGGTGGAGGCGGGCGGTGTCGGCGGTGAGGATGGCATTGCCCTGGTTGCTGTCGAGAAAGGCGTCGACGTCGCCGGCCGTGGCTCGCAGCGCGCCCCACTCGACCAGGGCTCGCAGCGCGTCCACGAATGCCGCTCGCTCGCCGTGGCGGCTGGTGTCGAGGCCCGATTCCGCCGAGATCGTGCCGGCCAGCAGTCCGACCGTGGTGACCGGATGGCGAACCAGCTCGGCGCAGCAGAGGCAGAGAAGCTGATACCGACGTCGATCGAACGGCTGTGCCGCGCCCCGGGTCCGCTTGAGCGGTCGGCTCGGGTCGACGTCGGCGGACCGTTTGGCCAACCGGGCGAAGCCGCCCGCCGGATCGACGGCCAGGCCCCATCCGCACGCCTGCTCGAACCATGCCGTGAGCCACGGCTGATGCCGGACCACGACCCGAAAGGCATCGGGGTCGGCGTCGACGTCGAGCAGTGGCGTGGCCAGCAGGAGCCGGATGGCTAGGGCGCGTTCGTCCGCCAGGTGGTCGGCGAGGGCCACGTCAGCCATGGGCGACGTCGCTCCATTGCTGCTCGCTCGCCACCAGGACGATGGACACGATGAGGTCGGGTCCCCGCAGTGTCCCCTGCTCGGTGGATAGCACCGCGATCCGCTGGTCGCCGGGGTCACGAAGGCAGACTTCGACGCGGCCGTCGACCGAAAGGGCACGACGAATACCGTCGCTCCCCGCCGGCGCATCGAGTCCTACCGCCAGCAGCAGCAACAGTTCGGCGAAGGCGGCCGGCGCCAACTGGCGGAACTGGGACAGCCGTACCCCGCCGCCCGTGACGAGCGCCCCTCGTAACGAGTCGTGGGCCGAGAGGGCTTCGGCTTGCGCCCGCTGTCGGAGTGCCCGCAGCCGGGCAGGGTCGGCCACCGCTCGCACCTGGCCTCTATTGGTCAGGGTGCCGGACGTCCGCAGCGCGGGCGCCACGTCGACGGGATCGGCCGCGGTCCATGGCGTCGTGGGCGCCCGGGCCTCACCGTCGAGCGGCGCCATGTGGGCGTGGCGAGCGGGCCACAGCCCGAAGGCGGCGGCGAAGAGCCGGTGGGCGTCGGCGTCGCCGGGCGCTGCCGCGAACAATGCGGCCAGGCGGCGGAAATCCGTCGCCACCGACGCCGAGCGCCGCCGGTTGTCCCACCGACGCTCGAGGACCCGAAGCAGGTCGACGATCGCCATACGGGCGATGTCGAGCAACCCCGCAATTCGCGGCGGCGCATCGTCCTTCGGCGCGAACCACGACCGCAGCGCACTCCAGCGACGGGCCCGCTCCGCCAGCCAGTCGGGACCGGGGTCGCCTCCGCCCACCGGGGCCAGGTTGGCGCCGGTCAGGGCCCGGTCGAACAGCGTCGCCACCCCGGCCGCCTCGAGCTGGGCGATGGCTCCCGCGACCCGCCGCTGAGGGCGCTCGACACCGTCGACGTACTCCTCGAGATAGGAGACGGTCCGCCGCTTGACTTCGATGAACACGCTGTCGTCGGTGCCGTCCTCCCGCAGGAGGCGCTGCAAGTGACCGTTGAACTGCCGCACGCTCGTCACGAGGGCCGCCAGGTGCCCTTCCACTTCGGCCAGGCGGAGATGGATCCGGGCGTCGGTCTCCCGAGCGGGATTGGCCAGCAGCGCCGCCAGGTCGGCCAGCCCGTCGCCGATGGCGTCGAGGACGGCGGGTTGCAGCCCGACCGCGTGGCGGAGCGAGTCCAAGGCGTGGAGCAGTCCGGACACCGCCGCCTCGCCGCGGTTGGTCAGCGACCACTGGAGGTTTCTGCGCTCGAACTCCTCGGGGGTGGCGTAGTGGGCGGCATGGTCCTGCGTCACCTCGAGCAGGCGCCAACCGACCAGCGAGGACAGCGCCCGCTGGAGCACCTCGTCGCTCGTGGGCTCGTCCCACCCCGACGCGGCCAGCGCCGTCCTGACCTGATCGAGGTTGAGCGCGGGGGCCAGGATGGCAGCGTCCTCGAAGGCGCTCATCAGGGCGACGTGCAAATCCCGCAGATCAGTGACGGTGAACCGGAACAGGTCCGGGTCGACCATTCGCCATGCCCGGCGTCGATCGGCCATGGTGCTGAGGATAGGTGGGGGGTGTGACGGTAAGGGCGGACCGGCGCACGCCGGCACGGGTCCTCGTCGCCCGGCAGTTAGGCCGGCGTCTCCGCCGGCACCACCGGCCGTAGCTTGCCCAAACGGCGGGGGTCGCCGGTGAAGTTGACGCCCCGCGCCTTGGCCTCGTCAACGGAGAGGCGGTGGGCGAAGAGCCCCACGATGGCGTCTGGTGGCCCGGTGAGCACCAGATCCGGGGCGGCGGCCGCCCCCTGCTCGACGGTCACCCGGCCGCCGGCCGAGCGCACGGTCATGGGCTCGTCGCCGCATCGGACCTCGACGGTGAGCTCCGGACGCGACCGGTTCTCGCCGGGAAACATGGCGGCCATGGGATGGACGATCCAATGGCTGCGGAACACTTCATCCTCCGCCATCGCACCCATGAGGGGGAACGCCCACTGGCCGATGGCGTAGACGACGTCGCGCAACCCCTCGCCCCGTTCGGTCAGGACGTAGCGGTCGTCGGCGCCCTTCACGACCAACCCCGACTCCTCCATGAAACGCAGCCGATCGGCCAGCAGGTTGGTCGCGATTCCCGGCAGACCGTCGTAGAGCTGGCCGTACCGGCGCGGTCCGGGCAGCAGCTCCCGCACGATCAGCAGCACCCACCGGTCACCGATGATGTCGAGGCCTCGAGCCAACCCGCAGTACTGGTGGTAGGAGCGCACTCCGACGAGT
>DATARN010000100.1:0-5590 GCA_036264135.1 Acidimicrobiales bacterium | reverse complement strand
CGTGATACCGCAGGGCAGTCGTCGCGCGTGCTCACTGGCTACGACGTGCTCCTCGTCCCGGTGTTGATCGAGGCCCAGCAGGGGCGCCTTCCGACGGAGAACGCCGGCCCATGCCCGCTCCGCGGATTCCGCCGGGCCGCTGTGGTCGACCGCAATACGGCAGCGATGCAATCCGGCGCCGCCGCCGCCTTGCTCGTCGGCTCGACCGGCTTGGACGACAAGTTGGCTGACGGCGATATGCCGGTCCTTCTTCGCCCCGCCGCTGCCCGAATTGGCAACCGTTTGGATCGCCGAGCCACGGCCGCCGCCGGCGCCTGCGGGTTGGACGGTAGCGATCTAACCTCAGCGCCCTCACGCGCCAAGGCGCTGGAGCGCGTCTCAGGAGCGGGACTCGATGAGCTGCTCGGCCCTACTGGGGTGGCAGTGGGTTCGCTGTTCGCCCATACTGCGACCGTGGCGGGCGTGGCTGCCAATGCCGAGCCCCTTCGCCAGGTGGGCGACTGCTTTGGGAGATTGGTGCATCTTGTGGACGCCGCCCAGGACCGCAGTAGCGACGCCCGGCGGGGCCAGTTCAACCCTCTCGGGGCCACCGGAGCCACCGACAGCGAGGCGGCGGCGTTGGCGCGCCGTCTGCACAGCCAGATTCTCCGGAGTCTGGAGGAAGCTACCTTCGTGGACAGCACGTTGGTTGATGCTCTGCTCGGCCCGACCCTCGCTCGGGCCATTGGACGCACGTGGCCGGCGATTCAGGCATCCGAGCGCCGCCGTGGTGTTCGGGTCGCGGTCGCGTTTGCAGCCGCCGCAGCGTCCCAACCGGCACTGTGGAGCCGCCGGCGCCGGCGATACGACTACGACCCTTACGCCGACGAAGGGGGCGGCTACTACCGCACCCAGCGGGGATGCGGCGGCCCCAGTTGTGGGCAAATGCTGGCATGCGACTGTTGCGCCAACTGCCTCTGCAACGACTGCTGCGGTGGCGATTCCTGTTGCTGCGTGTGCTGACCCGCCCACCGTCGGAGGAGCGGTTTCGGGCTCTCTGACCTGTAGACGACAGTGCCAACACCGACGCCGGCAACACCCGCGCCGTCCGCCAGTAGGAGCCCTCGGAGCCGGAGCCGGCCTCGCCGGAGACGGTCTACCAGGTGAGCTCGGTGACCGCCCCGCCCTCGACCCGGAACCTGACGTCGGGGCGGGACCCGGTGGCCTGAAGGGTGTAGTCGCCGGCGAGAAGCGAGGGGAACACGCCGGCGTGGACCACCCCGCCGGCGGGCAGGGCCCGGGGACGCACGACGGTGTGCGTCCGGGCCCTGGAGCCGGCTGGGCAGATCTCGATCTCCTCGCCATCGAGGGCCGGATCGGTGATGACGACCAGCACCCCGATGTCGCCCCCGATGTCGACCACGACGCTTTGGGAGGGACGGAGGTCAGTGGCCACCAACTCCTCCTTTTCCCTCGTCATCGTCATTTGGCGGGGACGTCGTAGCCGCTGTACGGCACGCCGAGGTAGGGGAAGTTGGGGAGGTAGTTGTTGAATGTGAGGCCGTCGGTCACCACGCTGGCCGCGCCGTCCGGGCTGAAGCTGGGGTCGACGAGGGGGATGGTCGCCCCGGCGATGGCCCGCAGCTCGATGGTGAACACGTCGTCGAAGACCCTCCTCCCGTTCGGGAACCCGGCCAGGTCGCCGCCGAGGACGCCGAGGACATTCGGGCTCGACGTCGTCGGCGGGATCGAGGTGTTGAGCCGCAGCATGTCGGCCTTCACGCTGCCGGTGAAGGTGGTGTAGGTCGGCGAGACGACGCCGGCAGGAATGCCGGTCAGCAGGATGGCGTCGAGGTCAGCGCGGGGCTTGGCGTAAGCAGCCAGGTTGGGGAAGACGGCCGGGTAGAGGATCGGCAAGAGGCCGGCCAGCTCGGGGTGGTCCACACCGTCGGCGAACTGGGCGTCGTCCTTCGGCTGCTGTGTGTTCCAGTAGTCCTTTTTGGCCATGGGCACCAGCACCTCGTTGAAGAGGGGGTTGCCGAGGCGCGAGACCTGGACGAAGGGGCCGCTGTTGACGGTGTTCACGTTGGTGCCGCTCGGGACGTCGTAGATCTTGACCTGCTGGCGGCTGGCGGTGGCCCACACACCGATGACCGGCGATCCGGCGGTCAGGTCGCTGATGGGCACCTTGAGGGCGATGGTGTGGACGTTGACCTGCTTGGTGGAGTTGACCCCGTTGCGCTGCGGCAGGTGGCCAAAGGCGTGGAGTTGCTCGAAGGGACGGAGGTCGCCGAGGTCGAAGACGGCCCCCAGGTCGACGTAGAAGCCCTCGGCCCGCTGTCCGGCGAACACGGTGCGCCCGCCGGGGAGGGAGTGGTGCGCCTGGTTGGCCAGATGACTGTAGTTCGGCGTCGACAGCGGCCCGATGTTGCACGGCGGGCAGGTCAGGCCGGTGGCCAGAACCGTAGTGTGGCCGTTGGCGTTGGTGCGGGCGACGCTGTAGGTCTGGGGCCGGTTCCAGGTGGTGTCAGCTATGTCGGTGATGGGCCCGGTGTTGTAGAGGAAGGTGTTCGGATTGCGGATCGTCGTGGTGAACTTGAAGTTGTACGTCACCTCGGCCAAACCGTCGCCGTCGTTATCGATGTTGATCTGGTACAGGACATCGTCGCCGAACTCGTAGAAGTTCGGGCCTGCCGCCGGCCCCTCGAGCGGGATGTAGTTGCTGATGAGGGTCACCGTCCCGGGGTCGTCGGGGCTCACGAAGGCATACACGTCAGTGCTGTCGGCAACGGGATCCTTGGAAATCTCCGGCGCTTCGCGATGAGAAGACATAAGTGAACCTCTCTGTTTTGAGGGTGGAGGGCTGCGGGGTTAGCGGGTCGCCCGGACGATGGCGCGGGCCAGGGCCGGGTCGTTCAACTGGATCTGCCGCTCGCCGACGAACAGGTTGATCTCGCCAGTACCGAGGTCCTTGACATGAGCGACTACGTCAGCGGACATCTGGAAACCCTGGGGAATCTCACCGCCGGCGGTCGCCGCCTCGGTGGCGGCGGGACTGGCTGCGACTTCCGCCAGCAGCGGCATCGACGTCGCAACGCCGGCCATTGCCACAGCCACAGAACCGCGTTGAAGGAACATGCGTCGGCTCAAACCCATCGAGCTCGTCCTCTCATTTGGGCCGGGGTGCCAGCGCCAGATCGCTGGCGTTGCCTGTCGTCTCTCTTCGGAGCAACGCCCGTCGTTAGATCATTTGGATTTGGCTGACAACGAGATCGTCCGATCGGAAGCAGCCTGGCGGCAGGTCAAACCGGTACAGATGGGCCGTCAAGGGCGGCGGTCGCGCACTGCGTGCGCCCACACGGTTGGCCGGGCAGCAACCAGCCGGCCGAGACCCGCACCTGCTAGCGGAATGAGACGGGCAGCAACCAGACGCCCCGGCCGACACGGAAGAGCGGCGGCCAGAGGAGGAAGAAAGTGGCCGACTGGCCACTGTCGGCGAAGCAGACCTTCCCCGCCGCGCCGCCCGGTGCCACCTGGCCGATTCCCAACGTGCCTGTGATAGTGAAAGGTTCGAGGATCCCGCTGGGTTGCTGGAGTTTCCATTCGTGCGGCCCGATGTCGTTGGTGGCCGGGGCGTGGTTGGTTATCCGTATCGGAGTGCACAGCATCGGTCCCAGGAAACTGGGGGAGCGGGCCAGGTTCCCAGCGCTGAGACCCTCGTCGGAACGCCAGGGTGACGAAGTCTTGGTACTGGTCTATGCACCCTTCTAGCGTCAGTCGCTCGGCTCGGCGGCGATGTGGCAGGCCGCCTCGATCATGAAGCCGTGCTGGTCAACGAAGTAGGTCCCGTAGAAACCGGGTCCGTATTCAGGGAACGCGCTTGGCGGGTTGAGGATCTCGTGACCCAGGTCGACGGCCCACTGGTGCACGCGGTGGACGTCGTTGCGGTCGGGCACGGAGAATCCGACGTGTGACAGGCCGGTCCGCAGCCGCGAGTAGGCCCCTTCCTCCATGGCCGGGTAGATGAAGATCTGGGCGCCGTCCCAGTCAGTCGGCACGTAGCCCTGTGGGTAGAAGCGCTTGTACCCAAGCAGCGGCATGAGCCGGTCGTAGTACGCGAGGGCGGCCTCGACGTCAGGCACGTTGAAGCCAATGTGATCGATCTTCTGCATTCGATGACCTCCCTACTGGTCCGTAATGAGTTGCCGAATAGGCGCGGCTAGCACTGGCACTGCCTGATCGGAGATCGCTGGTCGTCGTCGGTCAGAGCACGGCTTTGACCTTGGCGGCGATGTCGTGCGCGAGGACTTCGTCGGGCGTGCGGCCGGCCATGCCGGCGGTGATGTCCCGGGCGGCGTGCTCGGGTCCGTCCCACCCGAAGCCATCACCCATCCCAACCTGTGGCATGGCGAAGTCTCTCGCTCCCCTCGCGGCAGCGCCGCACTCTGCCTATTCGCGAGCTGGTCGCGTTGTGCGTCCTCGTGGGGGTGTGTACGCGAGGATTCGGCGAACTTAACAGGTTCAGGGCGGGGGCCAGGATCGGGGGGGTGTGACCGCAATGGGGGGGATCGCCCGGCTCCGGGCCCGCCCCGTTCGGCTGAGCAATAACCCCATGACTAGGGGGAAATGGCCCGAACGAGCCATTGTTTCATTTTCCCCCGATCGTCACCATAATCCCTATGAGACTCCGAGTAGGGCGGCGAAAAGTGGCGGTGTCGCTGGCCGGCCTGCTGGTGACGCTGGGCGTGGCCGCGACGGCGCCCACCTCGGCAAGCGCGGCCCCAAAGACGGCAGCCCCAAAGGCCGCCCCCACCCCCGCTGGTCCCGCCTACCGCCACGGTGCCGTGCCCACCGTGTCCCACGCTTCGACGAACCCGGCCCGCGCCCAAACGGCCGCCTCGCAGGCCGACCTGTCGTTCCACGGCGGTGTCAGCAATGTCGGCGTCACCACCGGGCCGCCCCGGGTGTACCTGGTGTTCTGGGGCACCCAGTGGGGTTCGCCGGCCACCTCCGCCCAGGGGTACCAAACGCTCACCGGTGACACCCAAGGCATGGCACCCGCCCTTCAGGCGTTCATGAAGGGCCTCGGAACGAGCGGCGAGACCTGGAGCGGCATCATGACCCAGTACTGCGAGGGCGTCGCCGCGGGCGCGCAAAGCTGCCCGGCCACTGCCCCTCACGTCGGGTACCCCACCGGCGGGGCGCTGGCCGGTGTCTGGGCAGACACCGGCGCGGCCGGCCCGGCCGCCGCCACGGCCCACGACCTGGCGGCCGAGGCGGTGGCCGCGGCTACCCATTTCGGCAATACCACCGCCGCCGCCAACCGCAACGCCCAGTACTTCATTGTTTCGCCGCCGGGGTCGAACCCCGACGGCTTCAACACGGTGCAGGGCAACTTCTGTGCCTGGCATGACTGGTCGGGCGACGCCGGCATGGCGGGCGGTGCGGTCAGTTCACCCTTCCCGGTGGCCTTCGTCAATATGCCCTATATCCCCGATGCCGGCTCGAACTGTGGCATGAATTTCGTCAACCGCGGCCCGTCCGGGGCGCTCGACGGCGTCACCCTCGCCGGCGGCCACGAATACGCCGAGGTCCTGACCGACCAGTTTCC
>DATARN010000214.1:0-7790 GCA_036264135.1 Acidimicrobiales bacterium | reverse complement strand
GATCGCGGTGTGGTCCAACGACTCCAACGTGGACCCCGTCGGGGCCTGCGTCGGCGCCCGGGGTGCCCGGGTCCGCATGGTGACCAACGAGCTGCGGGGCGAGAAGGTCGACATCGTTCCCTACTCCGACGAACCGCGCGAGTTTGTCATGCGGGCCCTGCAACCGGCCAAGGTGAAGGAAGTGCACCTCGACGAGGAGACGGGGACGGCGACGGTGATCGTCCACGACTTCCAGTTGTCGCTCGCCATCGGCAAGGAGGGCCAGAACGCTCGGCTGGCGGCCCGGCTCACCGGTTGGCGGATCGACATCAAGAGCGAGACGCAACTGGCCGAGGAAGAGGCCTACGCCAACCAGGAGTGGGCCGAGGGCGAGTGGGTCCAGGACGAGGACGGTGCCATGGTGTGGCAGCCGGCCGAGGGCGGCGAAGCCCTCTCGGCGGAGGCGTGGGCCGAGGACGTGGCGGCGGACGCCGGCGACGGCGAGTCGGCCGACGGCACGGGCGAGGCGGCCGACGGCACGAGCGAGGCGGCCGACGGGACGGGCGAGGCGGCCGGCGGCACGAGCGAGGCGGCCGCTCCGGCAGACTCCAATGGCTCATCTGCGACCTCCGAGGCGGCGGAAGTCGCGGGCGGTCAGGGGGCACCATCGGCCGGGGAGGCCGCACCGTAGGCCGGCAGACCCACCCCGGGGGAACGCATCGGGGAGGCGGGGTGCCGGTGCGGACCTGCGTCGGCTGTCAGACGGCGGCACCGGCCACCGAGTTGGTGCGGCTCACCCTGGCGACCGACGGCGCGCTCCGCCTCGACGGGGTCGCATCGGGTCGGGGCGCCTGGCTGTGCCGAGGAACGATCACCGGACTGCCCGTCCCGTCGTGCCTCGATCAGGCGGCCCGGCGTCAGGCATTCAGTCGGGCGTTTCGAATTCCCGTAAGCCCAGCAGCAGTCGCTGCGCTTCGTGAGACAATGGAAGAACGTGCGAGGATAGAGAAAGGCGACGCCGCCGGCGTCGTCGCAAGAAGGGATTGACGTAGGACTTGCCCAAGAAGATTCGCGTTTACGAGCTGGCACGCGAGCTCGGCCTCACTAACAAGGAGGCACTGGACCTCAGCTTGAGTCTCGGCATCGGGGTCAGCAGCCATTCCTCGAGCATCGAGGATGCGCAAGCCGACCGCGTCCGCCGGAAGGCGGATCGTGAGGGCCTCAGGCGCGACAAGCAGCCCGACGAGCCGGCTGACGTCAAGGCCGCCCCCCGTCGCGGCCGGGCCGGCGACATCGCAGCCCAGGAACCGGTCCCGGCCCCTTCCAGCCCGGTCGCCCCGTCCGAGCCGCTGACGCCACCCGCCTCGTCGCCGGCCCCGGCACCGCTGGCGTCACCGCCGCCCCCGCCGCTCACCCCGCCGGCGCCCGCCACCTCCACCCCGCCGGCCGCGATGCCCGCGCCCGCAGCGGCGTCCACCCTCACCCCCGCCCCGGCGTCGCTAACCCCGCCTCGCTCCCCCGAGGAGCCGTCCGCCGGTCGGTCGGCACCGAGCAACCCCCAGCCGTCCCGCTCCGGCGCTCCCATTCCGCCGCCTCCCCGGGGCACCCCGCGGCCCAACGACTCGCGCCTGGTGACCAGCCGCCCCGGCGATGCCGGCTCGGCGCCCGCGCCGGGAACGGGACAGCGGCGTCCTCCGATGCCGACCTCGCCGCGGCCGCCCCTGCAGTCGAATACCCCGCCGGCGCAGCGTTCGGGACTTCCGCCGCGGACGCAACCGGCGCCTCGCACCCCGCCTCCCAGCCGCCCCGCCGGGCCGGCCGGAACGCCGGGTGCGGGACCCGCGGCGCCGCAGTCACGGGGTGGCGCTGGGAACGCGCCCGGCCGCCCGGCGGCCGGTGGACCCCCGTTGTCGCCGACGGGCAAGCCCATCCCGCCCCCGCCCGGTGGGCACCGCCCGCCGTTGTCCCAGTCGGGCAAGCCCATCCCGCCTCCCCCCGGCCTCGGTGGCCGTGGGCCGGCCTCCGGCGCCCCCCGGCCCGGTCAGGGCGCCGGTCGCCCGAGTGGCGGGCCGCCTCGCCCCGGTGTGGGCGGCGGCGGGAGCAGCAGCCGTCCCGGTTTCGGTAATCGCCCCGCCGGCGGCGGCTTCAGCCGTCCCGGCGGCCCGCCCGGCGGGGGTGCCCCTGGCGGCGGCGGCGCCGGCGGTTTCACCCGCTCGCCGGGTGCACCCGGATCGGGAGCCCCCGGTGCCGGACGCGGCGGTCCTGCCTTCGGGGGACGCGGCGGCCGCCCGCCCCAGCGCCGGGCGCAACGGCGTCGCCGGCGCAACTTCGAGGAGCTGGAAGCGCAGGAACTGACGCGCTACAGCCCCTCCGACGCGCCCGTCCCCTCCGGGGAAGTGATCATCGAGCGGGGCTCCACCGCCCAGGAACTCGGCCCCAAGCTCAACCGCTCGGCCGCCGACGTGGTGCGCTTCCTGCTCCAGCAGGGCGAAATGGTGACCGCCACCATGTCGCTCAGCGACGACATGATCGAGCTGTTCGCGGCCGAGCTCGGCGCCCAGATCCACCTCGTCGACGCCGGCGAGGAGAAGGAAGCGCAGCTCCAGGCCAAGTACTTCGACGACGACGACGAGGAGGACGAGTCGCTCCTGCGGCCCCGCCCACCGGTCGTCACGGTGATGGGCCACGTCGACCACGGCAAGACCATGCTCCTCGACCGCATCCGCGAGACCAACGTGGTCGCCAGTGAGGCCGGCGGCATCACCCAGCACATCGGTGCCTACCAGGTCAACTACCACGACCAGCTCGTCACCTTCATCGACACCCCCGGCCACGAGGCGTTCACCGCCATGCGGGCCCGGGGCGCCGAGGTCACCGACATCGTCATCCTGGTCGTGGCGGCCGACGACGGGGTCATGCCCCAGACCGTGGAGGCCATTAACCACGCCAAGGCGGCCGAGGTCCCCATCGTCGTCGCCATCAACAAGATCGACCGGGAGAACGCCGACCCCACTCGGGTTCAGCAGCAGCTGTCCGAGCTCGGCCTGGTGCCCGAGCAGTGGGGCGGCGACACCATCATGGTGGAGCTCTCCGCCCTGCAGAAGGTCGGCATCGACGAACTCCTCGAGCAGGTCCTCCTCGTCGCCGAGCTGGAGGAGCTGCGCGAGAACCCCGAAGGCCGAGCCCAAGGGATCGTGCTGGAAGCCAACCTCGACGTCGGTCGGGGCCCGGTGGCCACCGTCATCGTGCAGAAGGGCACCCTCCGGGTGGGCGACGCCGTCGTGGCCGGCGCCGCCTGGGGCCGGGTCCGGGCACTGATCGACGACCAGGGCGACAACGTCAAGGAAGCCTTGCCGTCGATGCCCGTCCAGGTCCTCGGCTTCGACAACGTCCCCGCCGCCGGCGACGAGTTCCGGGTCACCTCCAAGGAGAAGACGGCCCGCGACATCGCCGAACTGCGCGAGCAGCGGTACCGCTCCGCCGACCTCCGCAAGTCGTCGGCGGCCACCGGCACCGGCGCCAAGCTCGAGGACATCTTCGAGCAGATCCAACGGGGCGAGACCGCCACGCTGAACCTGGTGCTGAAGGCGGACGTCCAAGGATCGCTGGAAGCGGTCACCGAGAGCCTCCGGAAGCTGGAACGCGACGAGGTCAAGCTGGCCTTCATCCACCGGGCGGTCGGCGGGATCACCGAGAACGACGTGACCCTGGCGGCGGCGTCCAACGCCACCATCATCGGCTTCAACGTTCGGCCGGAGCGCAAGGCCCGCGACCTGGCGGAAGCCCAGGACGTCGAGATCCGGACCTACGAGATCATCTACAAGCTGATCGAGGACATCGAGAGTGCCATGGTCGGCATGCTCACCCCCGAGTTCGAAGAGGTGATCACCGGCGAGGCCGAGGTCCGGGAGATCTTCCGTATCCCGCGGGTGGGCGCCATCGCCGGGTGCTACGTGCAGTCCGGCGTGATCACCCGCGGCTCCAAGGTCCGCTTCCTGCGGGAAGGGGTCATCATCTGGAAGGGCGCCATCACGTCCCTGAAGCGCTTCAAGGATGATGTCCGCGAGGTGCAGGCCGGCTTCGAATGCGGCATCGGCCTCTCGAACAACCAGGATCTCCGCCCCGGGGATGTCATCGAAACCTACGACGTCCGGGAGATCCCGCGGACATAGGCGCCGGGACATCGTGCACGCCGCCGCCGTTCGCTTCGACCTCCACCTCCCGCAGGCCCACTCGTTGAAAGACAAGCGCGCCATCATCCGGCCCATCCTGGAAGGCTGCCGGCGCCGCTACCAGGTGGCGGCCGCCGAGGTCGACCATCAAGACGCCTGGCAACGGGCGGGGTTGGCCGTGAGCACGGTGTCGGGTACCGCCGGCCACGTGGCCGAGGTGCTGGACCGCGTCGAGCGCTTCGTCTGGTCGTTCCCCGACGTCGAGGTCCTCGGCGCCGAGCGACGCTGGCTCGAGGAGACGTGATGGCGAAGACGGGCCGCCCGAAGCGGGCGGCGGCGGATCGCCGCCTCCCCAGCACCTCAACGCGCCAGTACCCTCGCCTGGCCCGGGTCAACGAGGTCCTGCGCGAGGTACTGGCCGAGGCCATTGAGCGCCTCGCCGACAGCGACGACCGCCTGGCCCTGTTGACCGTGACCGCGGTGAGCAGCGACCCGGACCTGGCCCAGGCCACCGTCCTTTTCGCCTCCTTGAGCGACGACGCTCAGACCGCCCTGGGTGAGCACCGGCTTCGGCTCCAGGAGGTCATCGCCGGCCAGGTCCGGTTGCGGCGGACGCCCAAACTGGCCTTCGCGGTCGATCCTGCAGTAACAACAGGGGACAGGATCGAGGAGATCCTGCGGCACCTCCACACCGGCGACCAGCAAGGGGATGCGGGATGAGCGGAAGCGGTGACCCTGCGGTTGCTTCGGCCCTGCAAGCGGCGACCGACCTGATCCGAGGCGCCGACCAGCTGGCCCTGGCCTGCCACGTATCACCCGACGGAGACGCCCTCGGCTCGCTGCTCGGCCTCCACCACCTGGCTCTGGCCAACGGCGTGGCGTCGGTCGCCTCCTGGGGCGAACCCTTCGTCGTGGCCCCGCACTACGAGTTCCTACCCGGCCTCGACCTGGTCACCAAGCCGGCCGACTTCCCGGCTGATCCAGAGGTGATGGTGACCTTCGACTGCGGGTCGCTCCGCCGCCTCGGGGAGCTGGCACCCATCGCCTGCCGGGCCGCCGACGCGGGGCGGCTGGTCGTGCTCGACCACCACGCCTCCAACGATTGCTACGGCTCGATCAATGCCGTCGACCCGGCGGCCGCGGCCACCGCGGTGGTCGTCCGCCGCCTGGCCCACCAGTTGGGCTGGGCCCTGACCCGGGACGCCGCCATCTGCCTGTACACCGGGCTGGTCACCGACACCGGCCGGTTCCAGTACAGCAACACCACGCCCGAGGTGTTCGCCCTGGCCCAGGAGTTGGCGTCGTTCGACCTGCCCATCTCGGCCATGTCCCGGCAGCTGTTCGAACAGCATCGCTTCACCTACCTGAAGCTGGTCGCCGCCTGCCTCGAACGGGCCGTCCTCGACACCGACCTCGGGTTCGTGGCGACGTGGGTCACGGAGGAGGATTTTCAGCGCTTCGACGTGTGCGTCGACGAGACCGAGGGGCTCATCGACCTGGTACGGCGGGCCGGCGAGGCCGAGGTGTCCTGCGTCTTGAAGGAGACACCCGAGGGGATCCGGGTCTCGCTGCGGGCGGTGGCGAACACCGACGTCGGTGCCATCGCCACCGCATTCGGGGGCGGCGGCCACCGCTTCGCCTCCGGCTTCACCAGCCCCGGCACCATCGCGGAGGTCCTGGCGGCCATCCGGGCGGCGCTGGCCTCCAGTGCCTGACACGCCGTCCCGGCTGGCGCCAGGATTCGGTGGGTTGCTCGTCATCGACAAACCCGCCGGCTGGACCAGCCACGACGTGGTCGCCCGCTGCCGCAAGGTCTTCGGGTTGCGCAAGGTGGGCCACGCCGGCACCCTCGACCCCGACGCCACCGGCGTACTCCTCGTCGGCTTGGGCACCGTCACCCGCCTGCTCCGCTTTCTCTCCGGCCTCACCAAGTCCTACCGGGCCGACGTGGTGCTCGGCCTGGCCACCACCACCCTCGACGCCAGCGGCGAGGAGACCGGGCGGTGGGACATGTCGGTGGTGACCTTGGCCGACGCCCGGCGGGCCGCCGCCACCCTCACCGGGACGATCGCCCAGGTCCCGCCCATGGTTTCCGCGGTCCATGTCGGAGGCCGGCGCCTGCACGAGCTGGCCCGGGCGGGCATCGAGGTGGAACGAGCGGCCCGGACGGTGACCGTGAGCCGTTTCGACCTGTCGGGACCGGTGACCGGTGCCGACGACCCCGGACCGGTGTTCGCGGCCGAGGTCGACTGCTCGAGCGGCACCTACATCCGGAGCCTGGCCGCCGACCTCGGCACCGCCCTGGGCGGCGGCGCCCACCTCCGCAACCTGCGGCGCACCGCGGTCGGGCCGTTCACCTTGCACGACGCCGTCGCCCTCGACGACGTCTCGCCCGCCGCCTTGCGGCCGCCCATCGCCGCCCTTCCGGGCATGGACCACGTCACCGCCGGGCCCGACCTGGCGGCGGCGGTCGGGCACGGCAAGGTCCTGACGGCCGCCGACCTCGGCGCCGCCGGCACCGGTCCCTGGGCCGTCGCCGACGCGGGCGGCCGACTGCTGGCGGTCTACGAGACCGACGACCGGGGCCGCATCAAGCCCGCCGTGGTCCTGGCGGCGGAAGGTGGCGAGCCGACGATGGATCGGTCCCGCCCGGCGCCCAGGTAGCCTCAGCCGCGATGGAGGTCCTCGAGGGCGGGGCTCAGGTCCCGCCCCCTGGCTGCGTGGTCACGATCGGCGCCTACGACGGTGTCCACACCGGCCATCAGCACGTGATCGCCCACGTCCGGGCGCTGGCCGCCGACCTCGGCTTGGCCTCGGCCGTGGTCACCTTCGATCGCCATCCCGCCACCGTGGTCCGCCCGGAGTCGGCGCCCAAGCTGCTCACCGACCTGCCGCAGAAGCTGGAACTGCTGGCGGCGTGCGGGGTGGACTACTGCCTGGTCATCCACTTCGACCAGGCCAGGTCGGAGGAGTCGGCCGAGGACTTCGTCACCGAGGACCTTGCCGGCCGCCTCCACGCTCGCCAGATCGTCGTCGGCCAGGACTTCCATTTCGGCCACGGCCGCCGGGGCGACGTGGCCCTGCTGCAACGCATGGGCGCCACGCTCGGCTTCGGCGTCCACGGCCTGCCCCTCGTCGGCGGCGCCGGCGAGGTCGACGCCCCGGTTTCGTCGACGCGCATCCGCCGCCTGCTCACCGAGGGCCGGGTGGAGGCGGCCGCCGCCATGCTGGGCCGTGATCACGAGGTGCGGGGCGTGGTGGAACGGGGCGACGGCCGGGGCCGCCAGCTCGGGTTTCCCACCGCCAACGTGGCGGTGGGCGCCGACATCTGCCTGCCCGCCGACGGCATCTACGCCGGCTGGTTCCGGCGGCCCGACGGCGAACGCCATCCCGCCGCCATCTCCCTCGGCACCCGGCCCACCTTCTACGACCACGCCGGGGCCCGACTCCTCGAGGCCTACCTCCTCGACTTCGCCGGCGACCTGTACGACGAGCCGGTGGCCGTCACCTTCCACACCCGCATCCGCGACGACGTGCGCTTCGACTCCGTCGACGCCCTGGTCGCCCAGATGGACCGGGACGTGGTCGCCACCCGCCAGGCCCTCGCCGTCTGAACCGCCACCGACCGTTCTGTGACGG
>DATARN010000171.1:0-104925 GCA_036264135.1 Acidimicrobiales bacterium | reverse complement strand
CCCAGGGCAGGGAGTCATGCTCGAAATGCGACCGCACGATGCTGTCGAACAGCCACGTCCGTATGATCTCCGGACCCTGGGGCCGCAGGTCCATCGGGAAGGTGCGCCCGAACAGGTCGGGGTCGTCGACCCACCCGGTGGCGATCTGCGGGGACAACGACGATGTCGCCCACGTGTCCATGACGTCGGGGTCCCCCACGAAGCCGCCCGGCTGGCCCCGCTGCTCCTCGGCGTAGCCAGCCGGCGTGTCCGACGAGGGATCGACGGGAAGCTCGGATGACGCCGGCAGGATGGGGTGGTCGTAGTCGGTCGCCCCGCTGGCGGTGACGGGGTACCAGACGGGAAACGGCACCCCGAAGTAGCGCTGGCGGGAGATCAGCCAGTCGCCGTTCAGGCCCTCAACCCAGCTCTCGTACCGCTGGTACATCCACGCCGGATGCCAGTGCAGCGCCTTCCCCCGGGCGAGGAGCGCGTGGCGCAACTCCGGGTCCCGGCCGCCGTTGCGGATGTACCACTGGCGCGACGCCACGATCTCGAGGGGGCGGTCGCCCTTCTCGAAGAACTTCACCGGGTGGGTGATCGGCGTCGGGTCGCCGACCAACGCGCCGCCGTCGCCCAGCAGCTCTACGATGCGGGCCCGGGCGGCGTTCATCGTCTTGCCCGCCAGTTCCCGGTAGGCCGCCCGTCCCGGCTCGGCCGTGATCCAGTCGGGCACCTCGGAGGCCAGCCGCCCGTTGCGCTCCACGATCACCCGCGTCGGGAGCTGCAGCTCGCGCCACCAGGTGACGTCGGTGGTGTCACCGAAGGTGCAGATCATGGCGATGCCGGTGCCCTTGTCCGGCTGGGCCAGCTCGTGGGCCACGATCGGCACCTCGACCTCGAACAGCGGGGAGCGCACCGTCGTGCCGAAAAGAGGGCGGTAGCGCTCGTCGTCGGGATGGGCGACGAGGGCGACGCAGGCGGCCAGCAGCTCGGGCCGGGTGGTGTCGATCAGGACGGCGTCGCCGCCGGCGACCGGCGCGAACCCGTAGCGGTAGTAGGCACTGGCCACCGGCCGGTCCTCCAGCTCCGCCTGGGCCACCGCCGTCTGGTAGGTCACGTCCCACAGGCTGGGCGCCTCGGCCTGGTAGGCCTCACCCCGGGCCAGGTTGCGCAGGAACGCCTCCTGGCTGGTCCGCCGGGCCCGCTCGCCGATGGTGGTGTAGGTGAGCGTCCAGTCCACCGACAGCCCGACACGCCGCCACAGCTGCTCGAAGGCCTGCTCGTCCTCGGCGGTCAGCCGGGCGCACAGCTCCACGAAGTTGGCCCGCGACACCGGGACCTTGGCCTTGGGATCGGGCGACGCCGGCGGCGTGAAGTTCGGGTCGTAAGGCAGGGACGTGTCGCAGCGCACGCCGTAGTAATTCTCGACCCGGCGCTCCGTCGGCAGCCCGTTGTCGTCCCAGCCCATCGGGTAGAACAGCTCGTCGCCCCGCATGCGGTGGTAGCGGGCCAGCGCGTCGGTCTGCACGTAGCCGAAGACCGAGCCCATATGCAGCGAGCCGCTCACCGTGGGCGGCGGCGTGTCGATGGCGTATACCTCGCCCCGACCCTTGGTGCGGTCGAAACGGTACGTGCCGCCGCGTTCCCACCGTTCGTCCCAGGCCGGCTCCAGGCCTTCGAGGGACGGTCTCTCGGGAACGTTCGGCGACATCGTCCCGCTACCGTACAGGGGGTGCTGCGGCTTCACGACACTGCTTCCCAACAGGTGCGGGAGCTCCGCCTGCGGGACCCGGGCCGGTTGGCCATGTACGTGTGCGGTTCCACCGTCTACGCCGAACCACACATCGGCCACGGCCGGTTTGCCCTGGTCTGGGACATCATCCGGCGCTACCTGGCGTGGTCGGGCCTGGAGGTCGATTTCGTGAGCAACGTCACCGACATCGACGACAAGATCATCGACCGGGCCAACGCCGACGGCCGCAGCGCCGCCGATGTGGCCAAGCAGTATGAGCTGGCGTGGTGGGATGCCATGGACCGCCTCGGCGTGGGCCGCCCGACCAGCGAACCCCACGCCACCGAGTTCGTCACCCGGATGATCGAGCTGATCGCCGACCTGGTGGCCAAGGACCGGGCGTACGTGGGCGGCGACGGGGTGTATTTCGTGGTCGACTCGGTGCCCGACTACGGCCTGCTGGCCAACCAGCCGATCGAATCCCTCCGCGTCGGCGCCCGCATCGAGGTCGACGCCGAGCGGGGTAAGCGCTCGCCCCTCGACTTCGCCCTGTGGAAGTTCGCCAAGCCGGGCGAGCCGTCGTGGCCCTCGCCGTGGGGCGACGGCCGGCCGGGCTGGCACACCGAGTGCGTGGTCATGGCGCTTGACCTTCTCGGCGATGACTTCGACCTCCACGGCGGCGGCCTGGACCTGGCGTTCCCCCACCACGAGAACGAGCGGGCCCAGGCGGTGGCCGCCGGTCACCGCTTCGCCCGGCACTGGACCCATTCGGGGATGGTTGTCGCCGACGGCGGGGAAAAAATGAGCAAGTCGCTGGGCAACACCATCTCGCTGCCCGAGCTCCTCTCCCGTTACGACCCGCGGGCCTACCGGCTCCTCGTCCTGCAGTCGCATTACCGCTCGCCCCTGACCGTCAGCCCGACCACGCTGGCGGCGGCATCCGAGGGGATGAAGCGCCTCGACGCCCTGGCCCGGCGGTTCCCGACCGCCCGCTCCGGCGTCGAGCCCGATGCCCAGCTCCTCCGCCGCTTCCGGCACCGGATGGACGACGACCTCGGGACGGTCCAGGCGTTTGCGGTGGTGTTCGACGCCGTCAAGGCGGCGAACAGCCTGGCCGACCAGGGCGACGAGGCCGCCGCCCTGCCTCTGGCCGCGGCCGTCTTCGAGATGGCCCGCGCCGTCGGCCTGGAACTCGGGGGTGAGGGCGGCGAACTCGACGACCAGGCGGCGTCGCTGGCCCGCCAACGGGACGAGGCTCGCCGGCGGGGCGACTATGCCACCGCCGACGCCCTGCGCCGGCAACTGCAGGACGACGGCTGGATCGTCGACGACACGCCCGGCGGGACCGTCGTCCGCCGCTAACTGTTGACCGACTGGTCACGGTCAAGCCCCGCAACTCCGAGCTCTTGATGAGTAGTGGGGCCAGGAGACCCGCTACTCATCAAGAGCGGCGAAGGATCAGGGCTTGGCCTTGCGGCTCCCGCTCGGGAGGGTCGGGAAGGTCACGGTGGGCACGGTGGTGGTGGTGACCGCGATCGTCGTCACCGTGTCGGGCGGCAACGTGGCCGACGATCCGCCGGCGCCGGCCGATCTCGCCGCGTTCGGCAGGATGGCGCGGGGGTCGGTGGCCCCCGGCGAGCCCGTGGTGCGGCGGCCCGAGTGCATGACGGCGATTGCCAGGATTGCCACCAGGAGCAGGGCGGCGCAGCACAGGGCCAGCGGGCGCAGCGCCGGAGTCCGGGCCGGCCCGGCCAGGGACGCGATGCCGTCGTCGGGATTCAGCTCCTCCTCCTGCCGGAGGGCGTCGACGGTGAGCCCGTCGGGTGGTTGGGGCACGGCGGCGTCCAGGACCGCCTTCAGGTCCTGAAGCTCCTTGCCGGCCCGCAGGCGGCGCCGGCAGGTCGGGCAGGTGGGCAGGTGCTCGGTGAACGCCTTCGCCTCCGGTTCGCCGAGGCTGTCCCCGGCATAGGCCTCCAGGTCGACTTCCCGTTCGCACAGGGGCCCCGACTCGTGGTCGAGGGCGACGTCCAGCCACTCCTTGGCCCGGCCCGCCACGTGGGCGGCATTGGCGGACGTCAGACCGATTACCGCGCCGAGGGTGGCGTTGTCGGTCTGGTGGACGGTCGTGAGCCACAGGGCGGCTCGTTGCGCGGGCGAGAGCCGCCACAGGGCAACGGTGACATCGGAGTCGGTCTGGACCGGCGGGTGCTCGGCGGCGCGAGTGAGACTGATGCGGAGGGTGCCTTCCAGCAGTTCGACGCGGGAGGGCAGGGCGGCGGGATCGCCGGCGGTGGCTTCGACGAACGCTTTGCTGACGGCCCGGCTGGCCAGTTCGGTGTCGGCGACCACCACGTAGGCCAGGCGCCAGGCGTCGTGCAGATCGCCGCCGTCACGCCTGAGGGAGACCAGACGGCGCACCGGGGCCGCCTCGGACGACGCCTCCGGTTCCCCACCCTCGCCCTCGCCGGCGGCCGCCCGCGGGCCGGCATAGTTCCGCATCGCTGAAAGCGTAACCGCAAATCACGATTTGACCTCGGACGGGCCGGTCGCGTTGGCTGCTAGAGGTGAGCCGCGACCGGTCCCGTGCTCCCTTGCCGCCCGGCTTCGGCACGATCTGGACGGCGGTGGCGATCGACCTGATCGGCTTCGGCGTGGTGTTTCCCATCCTGCCGCTGTACGCCCGGCGCTTCCACGTGTCGCCCGCCGCCGCCACCGGCCTGGTGGCGGTGTTCGCGGCTGCCAGCTTCGTCTTCTCCCCGGTATGGGGGCGGCTCTCGGACCGGATCGGGCGCAAGCCGGTGATCATCTTGTCGTTGGCCGGAACCTGTGTGGGCAGCCTCCTGACGGGACTGGCCGGCGGGATCGTCCTGTTGTACATCGGGCGGGTCGTGGACGGGGCATCGGGCGCGAGCGTGTCGGTTGCCCAGGCGGCGGTGAGCGATGTCGCCCGGCCTGACCAGCGGGCCCGCCTGTTCGGCCTGCTCGGGGCGGCCTTCGGCCTGGGGTTCGTGGCCGGGCCGGCCATCGGAGCGCTGGCCGCGCATTTCGGCCCCCGGGTGCCGTTTTTCCTGGCGGCGGCGCTGGCCGGGGTGAACGCCGTGGTCGCGGCCGGCCGCCTTCCCGAAACCCACCGGCCCGATGCCACGATGCGGTCGGCGCCGCGCTCGGGCAACCCGCTCGCCGCCCTCCCGGCGGGGCGCCTCATCGGCCCGCTGATCGGGGTGGCCTTCGGCGCGCTGCTGGCCTTCAGCGCCTTCGAGGCCACGTTCGCCCTCTTTGGCCAGCGCCGCCTCCACCTGGGCATCGCGGCGACGGCCGGCGTGTTCGCCGTCATCGGACTGGCCATCGTCGCGGTGCAAGGTGGCCTGGTCCACGTCGTGGTGAGCCGGATCGGCGAGCTGGCGACGCTGAAGGTGGGGCTGGCCGCCGACACCGCCGGATTGCTGGTGCTGGCCTTCGCCCGGTCCTGGCCGGCGGCGGCGCCCGCGCTACTGGCCCTCACCGTCGGCCAAGGCCTGGTGCAGACCACCATGTCGTCGGTCCTGGCCGGGCGGGCCGACCCGGCCCGCCGCGGCGAGGTCCTCGGCGCCCAACAGGCGGCGGGCGGCCTGGCCCGGGTGATCGGCCCGGTGGCGGGCGGGTTCCTGTTCCAGCGGGTGGGCGCCGGAGGGCCCTACGTGCTGGGGGCGATAGTTATGGCCGTCGTCCTCGTCCTGGCGCAGACGGCTGCGGGAGCACCGAGCGCGGTGGCCACATAACGGCCTCCTTTTCCCGCTTGCTTCCGGTTCGATTCATGTTACTCTCTAGTAACATCCTGAGCGGAGGCGTGAGATGAGCGACTTTTCCCTGGAACTGAACGAGGACCAAGCCCAGATCCAGAAGTGGGTCCACGACTTCGCCGAGAACACGGTGCGGCCGGTCGCCGCCGAGTGGGACGAGCGGGAGGAGACCCCCTGGCCGGTCATCCAGGAGGCGGCCAACGTCGGCCTGTACTCATTGGACTTCGTCGCCAACGCCTGGGCCGACCCCACCGGGCTGACCCTGCCCATCACCATGGAGGAGATGTCCTGGGGCGACGCCGGCATCGCCCTGGCCATTTTCGGCACCACCCTCGGCGTGGTCGGCATCTACGCCAACGGCACGCCCGAGCAGGTCATGGAGTGGGTGCCGCAGTGCTTCGGGACGCCGGAGAAGATCGCGCTGGCCGCCTTCGCGGTGTCCGAACCCGACGCCGGCAGCGACGTGAGCTCGCTGCGTACCCGGGCCGTCTACGACGAGGCCACCGACGAGTGGGTCCTCAACGGCACCAAGACCTGGATCACCAACGGCGGCATCGCCGACATCCACGTGGTGGTGGCGTCGGTCGATCCGTCCCTGGGATCGAGGGGCCAGGCCAGCTTCGTCATCCCGCCGGGGACCAAAGGCCTGGCGCAGGGCCAGAAGTTCAAGAAGATGGGCATCCGGGCCTCCCACACCGCCGAGGTGGTGCTGAGCGACGTCCGCGTTCCCGGCCACTGCCTCCTCGGCGGCAAGGAGAAGTTGGACGAGCGCCTGGCGCGGGTTCGTGAGGGTCGCTCCAGCGGGCGCAGCCAGGCCGCCATGGCCACGTTCGAGGCGTCCCGGCCAACCGTCGGCGCCCAGGCCCTGGGCATCGCCCGGGCGGCGTATGAGTACTCGCTCGACTACGCCAAAGAGCGCAAGCAGTTCGGCCGGCCCATCATCGACAACCAGGGGATCGCCTTCAAGCTGGCCGATATGAAGATGCGCATCGACGCCTCCCGGCTGCTGGTGTGGCGGGCGGCGTGGATGGGCCGCACCGGCAAGATCTTCGAGTCGGGCGAGGGATCGATGTCGAAGCTCTTCGCCAGCGAGACGGCGGTGTGGGTCACCGAACAGGCCATCCAGATCCTGGGCGGGTACGGCTACACCCGCGACTACCCCGTCGAGCGGTGGCACCGGGACTCGAAGATCTACACCATCTTCGAGGGGACCTCCGAGATCCAGCGACTGATCATCAGCCGGGCCATCTCCGGCGTGCACATTCGCTAACCCAGCCGCGCTACCCGCTGGACGCCGGCACGCTGGATGGCTCACGCCCGGTGGTGCCGTCGGTCACGGCCAAGGGGACGCCATCAGGGTCCATCACCGGGTCGGGGTGAATGTCGAAGGCGTCGGCCAGGCGCACGAACAAGCTGAACAGCGCCGCCACGTAGGTGGCTTCGGCGATCTGCTCGTCGGTCCATCCGGCCAGGCGGAGCTCCTCGACCTGGCTGTCGGTCACCCGGTAGGCGTGGCGGGTGACCGTATCTACGTAGGCCAGAAGCAGCCGTTCCGGGTCCGTGACCGGTAGGTCACCCAACCGCCCGCCGCGAAGGGCCTCGCTGACGTCGGTGTACTCGTCGCCCTGCAACTGCAGGAACCATGCGTGGCTCGACAGTCAGTAGTGGCAGCGGTTCACGGCCGCCACGTAGGACGCGATCATTTCGTGTTGCGCCCGCGTCAGGGCCCCGTCGGAGAAGTGCATGGCGGCGGCGTTGTTGATGGCCGAGAGAAAATCCGGTCGCAAGCTCATCGTCTTGATGATGTCGGCCACGTTGCCCCTTGGGCTGGTGGCACGGACTTGCTCGTAGATGGCGGCGGTCTCTCCCTCGGCGTCGTGTTCCTCGATCCAACGAATCCTGGCCATGGTCCTCCTTCGGACGGGTTTGTTACTGCGGGTTCTTCGAGCCGGTGAGACCGCGCTCGATATTGATGAGCTGCTTGTTCCGCGCCAGCGCGGCGGTGTCGGCGGGTGCCGCCACGGCGATGATGGCGGCGGCCACGACCGCCGGACTGAGGGCCGCGGCGACCAAACGCTGCCGGAGCGGTCTCGGCTGCGCCGCCGGGGCGGCCTGCGGTCCCGTTGCCGGGCTGTGCCGGCGGCCCCACCACCCGACGGCGGCTTCGACCAACGGGACCAGGGCGCAAAGTACCGTCAGGGACGAGAGGATCGAGAGTTTGATTCCGAACTCTGTTGGCTGGAAGGCCAGCAGGGCCGCGGCCAGGACTGCGGTGGCGGCGCCGTAGACCATCCGGCCCGAGCGCGACTTCGGGGCGGTCTGGGGGTCCGACATCATGAAGAACACGAAGATCAGCAGCTCGGGCGAGACGCAGATCGTTGCCCAGTACGACGCGCCACTGACCGGACCCGAGTGCCAGATGGCCGCGAAGTTGCGCCCGCTGGCCGCCAACAGGGCGACGAGCGGCACGAACGTGGCGAGGAAGGCCAACGCCATGGGCGTCATCCGCACCGGCCGAAGCACCCACACGCCGCCGGCGATGATCACCGCGAAGGCGAGGAGGACGGGGGTGCTGGTCAAACGGCCCCACCAGAGGTACTGGGGGAAGACGTACTTCGGCCCGATGACCAGCAGGGTCCAGACGACCCCGAAGTTGGACGGGTTGAACAGGTGGCGGCCGCCGGGGCGGATCAGGTACTTGGACAGCAGCGACAGCCCGGCGGCAAGGACGAAGTACTGGATCCCATGCAGGCTCCACCAGTCCCCGTGCCGGGTTCCCGAGGCTCGGAGAATGAAGGCCACACCGTTGCCGGTGAGCAGCCCGCTGGCCGGCCACGCGAGCGTGTGCTCGCGGAAGAGAGTCACCCCGATCTCGACCACGGCGCACAGGCCGATCGACACCAGGATCTGGGCGATCGAGACCTTGAACCCGAGAACCGTCTGACCGAGGACCTGGACGGTCAGGATCACCGCCGAGACACGCAACCGGGGGTCGCCCCGCCGGGGCAGGACCACCGGGATCTCGCGGCCGCGAATGACCAGCCGGGGACCGGGTTTGACGGCGAGCGGCGGCACCTCATCCGACCGGCCGACCGGCGGGGCTGCCGGTTGTAGCTGCTGGCTGGTGACCGCCGTCTCGCCCGGGAGGCTCATTTGGCGGGTGCCAGCGTGGCGGCGGCGTAGGCGCTCTGGACCAGCGGGCACCAGACGACCACCGAGTGGTACCGGGTGGGATCGATTCCCGCGGGTACCGCGAAGTTCAGTGAGCCCGCGGTGATGTCGAGGGGGGCAACCACGTCCGACGGCGACGACGAGGTGTACTGGTCGGTGCTGTGCGGCGCCGGCAGTGGGCTGAACCGGATCTCGAGGTCGATGTTCGGCGACACGAAGAACTGGTCGAGACGCAGGGCGTAGGAACCGTCCGCCAACCGGTACACCGTCACCGAACCGCTGCCTGACTGATCGATCTTGTACAGGGACCCGGTGAGAACGGGCCTGGTGCCGGGAGCCGTCATGGCCGCTGTCGGGGGTTCGACCAGGGGCACATCGACCTGCTGGTCCACGTGCAGCTGCCAGGGGCCGTCGTCACTCACCTGCACAATCTGCGAGCCGGTCTGGGTGGCGTAGCCCAGCCCTTTCCCCGGGCACGCGGCATCGACGACCGGGCGGGCCCGTCCCGCCGCACGGACGGTCAGGTGTCCTGTCTGGCAGGTCCACGTCACCCGCCATTGGATGGCGTTGGGGTCCACGGCGAAGGCCGGCTCGGTCGCCTGGCCGCTGCCTTGGAGGTCGACGACGCTCTGCCACCATGGCTCGGATCGCAGGACCGTGTTGGCGGCGGCGCCACCAGTTGTCGTCGGCGCGAGGGCGGGGTTGGGTGTGGCCCCCGAACCCGGTACCCCGGCGGCTCGGCTGACGGCCGGAGGCAGCGCCTTCGGGAGGGCGGACCCAAAGATGCGGTCCCGCAGCCCGAAGGCGTTCCCGCCCACCAGGGCGCTGGCGATCAGCGCCAACAGCGCGAGGACTGCGAGGGGACGCTGGGCTCCGCCGGCGGCGGGGGAGCCCGGTGTGGCACCGATACCTGCGGGAGCGTCGACCGCGGGGGCGTCGGGGGGGTTAAGGGGGTCAGGGGCGTCAAGGGTGTGAGGGGCCTCGACACCGGGCGCGTCGGCTCCGACTGCCGGCTCCGAGACGGTGTCGCCCCCATCCCGGTCGGAGGGCGCGGTGCCCTCGTCATCGGCCTTGGGCGAGGTGTGGCGTGTTGTCATAGGCGGCGAGTCCATCTTGACATCGGGGGCGACGGAGGAACGGTTCGCCTCCCTCCTTGTGACCCACGCGACCAGCGGCCCGGCCCCTCTGAGAGGAGCCGGGCCGCGCGGTGACGGTGCGTCGGGTTCAATAACGGCCCGGGCAGGTCCTGGGCCCTACTGAACCGTGCCGGTGATGGCCCGATCGGGCTGGGTCGTCACTCCGGCGTTCTGCACGACCGTGAGGGCCTCGCTCGGCGTGATCCCGTGGGTGAGGACCAGCAGGCCGCCGATGCGGCCCGACGGTGCGCCGAGAAGGGCGCCCTGGATGGGCTTGCTGCCGTCGGCCAGGAAGACCTGGTTGACGGGGAGGCCCCGCTTGACCGACTCGGTGACCACCGCTTGGGAGGTGGCGTACTGGTCGGCGCCGCCGAGGCGAGTCGGGTTGTAGGACGCCAGCTGGGTCACAACGGCGTCACTGACGGCTCCGGGGCCACCGATCACCAGCACCTTGTTGATGTTGAGGGCTGCCAGCGCCGCCGTCGTCTGGGACGGAATGGTGTCCCGGTCGACGTAGAGGATCGGCAGCCGTTTGGCGGCCGCCAGATCGGACGCAGCCACGGCGTCGGGCGAGTTGGGGTTGGCGATGATGGCGGCATCGAAGGCGGGAGCCATCGCCGTCTTGTCCGTCGCCGTCCGGCGGTCCAGGGTCATGGCGATCTGGGCCGCCATGTCGGCGGCACCGGTACCCCCGATGCGCACGATGTTGCCGCTCGGTACGCCGGCCGCCACCAGGTCAGCCTGGATCTGGTTGGACAGCTGGGTCGTGTTGCCCAGGATGTACGCCCCGATCGGGGTCATCCTGGCCACTTCCTTCTTCACGACCAGCGGAAGCCCAGTCGCCGGTGACAGCAGCAGGGGACCGACGTTGGCCCGGGCCAGGACGCCGCCCGCCAGGGCGTTGGCGACGTCGTTCTGGTTGGCGATGACCACCTTGGTCGCCTCCTGGCTGGCGAAGACACCGGCCAGCCGGGACTCCGACCCACCGGGGTCGGCCTTCTGGGACAGGGCGACCGACATGCCGTACGCCGGATGGGTGCCATTGCTCACGACGGGCACCGCGGTCTGGGCGTTGAGGTTCGTCTTGGCCAGGAAGATGTCCTGGGTGTCGGTGTCGTAGTTGCCGAGCCGGGAATCCTGCCAGGCAAACAGCAGCTTGCCCTTGCCGACCGATGCCGCCACCGGACCGAAGTTCCAGTAGGTGGAGAACCGGTAGTCGAAGCCGACGTCGTTGTTCATGGAGCGGTCGGTGATGCGCCGGTTCGCCGTGAAGGTCGTCCCGCCGTCGAGCGAGTACGAGTAGTAGGTGTCACCCAGGCGCACTTCGTCGCAGGCGACGTGGGTCTGACTGCAGGCCCGGTAGGAGTGCCGGCGGTCCTGCCAGACGATGTCCACCCGGCCATCGGGCGCCACCGAGACGTTGGGGTGGCGGGTCTGGGTCTCGGGGTTGGCGGGATCGGAGGGCAGGTCCGTGGTGGCCACGCCGGGATCCTCGCTGATCTGCTTGCGGTCGGTCCACGTGGTGCCGCCGTCGGTTGAGCGCATGAACCAGACCTGGGAGCGCTGGATCATGAAATGGTCCTGGGCCACCACGTCGGCGCCGGGTGCTTCGTAGAGGTGGGCGTCCTGGGACCACACGAGGTACAGGGTGCCGTTGTTCGGGTCGACGGCCAGCCGGGGGAACGACGAGCAGCAGTACTGGTTACCGGTCGGCCCGAAGGGCGGAGCCGGGGGCCCGGTGTACACGAAGCCCTTGACGTTGGTGGCGTTCACGTAGTTGCCCCACGTGAGGCCACCGTCGGTTGACTTGGCGACCTGGATGAACCCAGTGGGGAAGCTGGGATCGGTCGCCGCCACCGTTCCCGGCTGCGAGGTTCGCCAGCCGACGTAGAGCGTGCCGTCGGGGGCGAACACCGGCTGGGTGTGCTCGATGGCGCCGTACGGGTTGTTCGTGGTGAAGCCCTGGTTGACCTGGACGGGGCCGCTCCAGGTCGCGGCGCTGTCCTTGGACACGGCGGCGTAGACGGTCCCGCTGATGGAATGGTCACCCGTCGACGACGTGCTGTCGGCGACGACGGTCACCAGGTCAGCGCCGCCCGTGCCGCCGCCCGGCAGGACCGCCAGCTTGGGGTACTCGTTGTCGTTGCCGGTGGGCGAGGGGTCGCCGGGGATGGCGACCACGGCGGTGGCGAAGGTCTGGCCGCCGTCGGTGGACTTCGACACCAGGGCGGCGGTGCTCCCCTGGCCGATGGCTGACGCCCAGGCCACGTAGACATTCTGCCCGGTGCCCCACCTGACGCCGGCGTCGATGGCGTTGGCGCCATGGCCGAGGACGGTGCACGGGCTGGTCTGGGGATAGCCGGCGGGAGCCTTGAGGTTGCCGCCCGTCCAGGTGGTGCCGCCGTCGAAGCTGACGTTGTACTGGCATTCGAAGTTGATGAGGTCCAACTGGACCTCGACAACGTGCTGAGGATTGCTCGGGTCTACCGCGAGACCCGGGGCGTCCTTGCCCCGCACCACGTTGGGATCGGTGTTCAACTGGTAGTTGGTCGAACTACGGGTCTGGCCGGGGTAGGCGGGCAGAGTGGAGGCAACGCTGGTCGCCGCCCCCGTCTGGCCGACCAAAAGGGCGGCGCCGGCGACGCTGGCGGCCATGAGCAACGCCTGCACCTTCCTGGCTCGCCAACCAACTCGATTCGAAGTCATTTCTTGGATCGTCTCTCTCCTGAGCGATGGGTTACGGAACTCGATGCAGCGGACGTCGGCGGGGCGGACGTCGGTGCCTACCGGGAGCGAATCTCACCGGAGGCAGGGCATGACGGAAGGATCGCAACGATCGTCCAAGTGTCCGCCGACAAACAGAAACCGTGGGCGGCTTGCGCCGCCCACGGTGGAAAGCAATGAAACGAGCTAGGCCGCCAGCGTGTTCTGACGGCGCTTGCGGGCCAGCAGCCCGAAGGCGGCCAGCACGACCACGACCGGGCCCGCCACGAGCGGGTTGGTCAGCGACGACGAGCTCACGACCGAGGCCGCGACCGCGGTGCCGGCCGGGGTGATCTGCAGTGCCGCCCGACCGGGTGTCCCAGACTTGGGGACCCCGTTGATGCTCTGGGTGGCGATGAGGGTGTGGTAGCCGGTGGCGATGTTCGCCGGCAGGGCGAAGGTCACCGAGATGGCGTTCGTGCCGGCCGCCGGCTTGGTCGACGCCAGGATGCGCCCGCTGCGGGTGTCGAGATGGATGTCGACGTTGGAGGCAGAGGCGGAGGCGCTGTAGTTACCGCCGGTAGCGGTCACGGTGGCGCCGGCCGTTGCCGGGTTCGGTGTCACCTGCAGCGTGGCCAGCACCTGGCAGGCAAACGCCGCCGACGCCCAGATCAGGGGGACCATCGCCACCCCAACGACGGCCAGCGCGACCCGGTTGGTACGTTTCATTGAACTCTACCCCTTGTTTGACGAATGGAACTTGTCCAGACAACCCAGCAGGTCAGGGACGCTACAGGTCGCGGGTAGTGGCGTGCAACAGATAGCTCCAGATTTCTATCGTCTGCATGCCGATAGATGGTTAGAGCATCTAAATACCTGGCGTTTCAGACCGCTGGTACCCTGGCCGCCCTGTGCCGCCGAGCCGGACGACCTCACTACGGCTGCTCACCGTCGCGCTGGCGGTGGCATTCCTTGCCGGCGCCGTCGTGCAGGTGGGCCGGCTGGTCCGTCACCCGCTGGTGGCCGGGGCCGACCGCCCGATTCCCGGCGGCAGCATCATCGACGCCCGCAACTCCCCCTCCCTGGCGTACGACCCGCGCCATCCCGACCGGGTGGCGCTGACCTACCGCCTGGACCGCCCCAGCTTCTCGGCGGCGTTGGAGTGGAGCGGGGATGGGGGCGCAGTCTGGCACTCCACTGCGCTTCCCCTTCCCGCCGGCACGGACCGGCCGTTCGGGCCGGACGTCGCCTTCGCCCCTGACGGCACGCTCTACGTCAGCTACGTGAACCTGGTTGGTGTCGGCAACGTCCCCGGGGCGCTGTGGGTGGCCCGCTCGACCGACGGGGGCCGATCACTGTCGCCGCCGGTGCAGGTGGCGGGACGGTTGGCCTTCCAGGCGCGCCTCGCGGTGGGGCCGGACGGAACGGTGTACGTGACCTGGATGCAGGCCGGCGACGTCGGGATCAACCGGCTGGTCGGCGGCCCCAACCCGGTCGTGGTGTCCCGTTCGGTCGACAACGGCCGGTCGTTCTCGGCGCCGGTGACGGCCAGTGATCCGAGCCGGCTCCGGGTCGGCGCGGCCAGCCCCGCCGTGGATGCCCAGGGCCGGCTGTACGTGCTCTACGAGGACTTCAAGGACGACCGGCGGGACTTCGAGAACCTCGAGGGGCCCCCGGCCGAGCACCCCTTCGCCCTGGTTGTCACCAGCTCGACCGACTCGGGCCGGACGTTCTCCGCCGGGACGGAGGTGAACTCGGATCTGGTGGCGTCGCACCGGTTCCTGGTGTTCCTGCCCGAGTTTCCGACGTTGGCGCTCGACCCCCGCGGACAGCTCTACGTCGCCTGGGCCGACGCCCGCAACGGTGACGACGACGTCTTCGTCTCCCGATCGGCCGACCGCGGGCGCAGCTGGACGCCGGCGCAGCGGGTCAACGACAACCGCCTGGGCGACGGCACGGCGCAGTACCTTCCCCGCCTGGCGGTCGCGCCATCGGGCCGGGTGGACGTGGTGTTCCTCGACCGCCGCCGTGACCCCCGACACAACGTGATGACCGACGCTTTCTTGGCCTCGTCGAACGACCAGGGCCGCTCCTTCACGAACCTCCGGCTCTCGTCGCGATCCTTCGACTCCCGGGTCGGTCCCTCGACGGGCGACGCCAGCCCCGCCGATTACGGATCACGGCTGGGACTGGTGAGCACCAACGCCCGCGCCCTGGCGGCGTGGACCGACAGCCGGCGGGGCACCCAGGACACGGGCCGCCAGGACATCTTCGTCAACCACGCCGGACGCCGGCAGGCAACGGTGGGAGGCTGGGCCATCGCCGCCGTCCTGCTGGTCCTGGCCGGCACCCTCGGCGCCCTGGCCGCTCGGCGTCGGACGGGGCCTGGTTGAGAAATGGGTGACGGGGGTCGGCGGCGCCGCCGGCCGGGGCTCGCGATCGCCGGCGCCGGGGGCGTGTCGGTCGTGGCCGCACTGGTCGCAGCTGCACTGGTCGTCGCCACCCCGGGGGGGGGGCCCTCGCAGGCGGGGCCCGGTCCTTTGCCGCCACCGGGGCCGTGGTCGCTCCCCGGGCCGTGCCCGGTCCTCCGAACGACCCGCTGTTCCGGGTGCAGTGGAACCTGCCGATGATCGGCATTCCCGCGGCGTGGAGTGTCACCCGGGGAAGCGGGGTGACGGTAGCGGTCATCGACACCGGCGTCGCCTACGAGGACTACGGCGCCCACCGCCGGGCGCCCGACCTGGCGGGCACCAAGTTCGTCCCCGGATGGGATTTCATCAAGAACGACAGCCATCCCGACGACGAGGCGCTCCCCGGGCAGCCGAGCCACGGCACCGCCATTGCCGGCGTCATCGCCCAGACGACCGGCAACGGGATCGGCGGCGCCGGCATTGCGCCGGACGCGGCCATCATGCCCATCCGAGTACTCGACCCGAACGGCGCGGGGGCGAACACCGCCGTCGCCAAGGGGCTGCGCTTCGCCGCCGACCACGGTGCCAACGTGGCCAACCTCAGCCTCGGCGGTGACGTCCAGAGCCAAGAGGTGGCCGACGCCGTGGCCTACGCCGTGGCCAAGGGCGTGACGGTCGTGGCTTCGGCCGGGGACGAAGGGCAGCCGTCCATCAGCTACCCCGCCGCCTATCCCGCGGTCATCGCGGTCGGTGCCGTTCGCTACGACACGACCCGAGCCCCGTACTCGAGCTACGGCCCGCGGCTCGACCTGGTCGCCCCAGGCGGCGATTTGTCGGTCGACCAGAATCACGACGGGGTCGAGGACGGGATCGTCCAGCAGACGCTCTTCGGTTCCCCGTCCACCTTCTGCTTCTGCTTCAAGCAGGGGACGTCCTCGGCCGCCGCCCACGTCTCCGCCGTCGCCGCCTTGGTGATCGCGTCCGGTCGGGCCACCACGCCCGCGGCGGTGCGGGCCGTCCTGACCACGACCGCCGAGCACCTCGGACCGCCGGGTCACAACGACGAGTACGGCTTCGGGTTGGTGCAGGCGGCATCGGCGCTTGGCATCGACGCAGGCACCCAATCCCCGGCTGCCGAGACGACGACGCCCACGACCGCAGCGCTGTCGGCCCCATCGACGCTCGCGGCGCTGGGCCCCGATACCACCGCGGCCCACCCCGGCGGCCGCCTCGTCACGTCTCGCTCCCGGGCCGGCTGGGTGTCTCTGGTCGTCGCCGGCGGGCTGTGCGCCCTGGTGGCCCTGGCCATCCTCCGCCGCCGCGCTCGGGCCCCCGGCGGCCGGCCGCCGGATTTCTCAGACGGTGGCCCGGGGGCCGGGAATCCCTAGCTTGCGGCCCTGGCTCGGCGCCCGGGTGAGTTGTGAGATGACGCTCTCGGGAAGCGCCCGCGCCATGAAGGCGTTGGCCACGTCGGTGAGCTTGGCGTTGTGATCGCGGGCGTAATCGCGTAAGCGGTTAAAGGCCTCGTCGACGCTGATCTTGGCCCGCTCGGCCAGTGCCCCTTTGGCCTGTTCGACGGCCACCCGGCTGATGAGGGCGCCTTGCAGCTGGGCCGTCACTTCTTGTGTCCGGCTGGCCGCCTGGTGATGCAGCAAGGTCAGGGTGGCGGCATGGGCCAACGCCTGGGCGACGGACGCGTCGGCGGCGGACAACACACCGGGTTCCGATCGGAAAAGGTTCAGGGTGCCGACGATCTGCGACCGCAGGCGCATCGGGCAGGCGTGAATCGACCGCAGCCCGGCGGTGACGGCGGCGGGTCCGAATCGCGGCCAGGGGCTGATGGCCAGATCCCCATGGAGAACCACCCGGCTCTGGCGGAAGGCGTCGAGGCACGGGCCTTCGTCGTTCTGGATCTGTAACCGCTCAAGGATGTGGGCCCGCTCATCCGACTCTGCCATGACCTGAAGGGCACCGCAGGTATCGGCCAGCATGACGCCCGCGGCGGCCGCGCCGAGGAGGACGCCGCAGCGCTCGGTGAGGAGCGTCAGGACCTCGATGGGATCGAAATCGTCCACCAAGGTGTCGGCGAGGATGAGAAACGTGTCGGCCAGAAGCCCCTCGCGCGATCCCAATCCCGACCACCTTTCCTGTTTTGGCATCGGTCGCCACAAGATACCCGGGCCGGCGCAGGGCTTTGGCTCAGCGCCGGGCTGCCCGGAGGGTGGTCAGCCGGCGTCGCCAGGGGTGTAAAATCCGAAACGGAGATGGCGGTTGTCGGCAGCTCTCAGCGCGGGGTCGGAACCAGGCGATCGTGCGTTGCTCGAGACCCCGGCGGCGCCCCACATCCGGCAATGCTGACCGGGGATGATGGCGATGCGTGCACGACGTGGCCAACCGAATGGCAACGGGACCACCTCCCGTACACACCCCGGGTTCCTCCGGGCGGGCCGGGCGCGGCTGCGGCTGGTGGGCGAGCCCGGCGACCCCTCCGCCGGCGAGTCGGAGGGCCCGGTCGGCGATGACCGCCGCATCGTCATCGGGCCCATCGACGAGCCGTCGCCGTCGACCGCGTGGCGCCTGCGTGAGATGCTCCAACGGGTTGTCGACGACGCCTGGTCGAGCGGCCAGGCACGGGTCGTCGAGGTGGACCTGACGGTGGCGGTCATTCGCCGCCCCGACATCCGCGCCGTACTCGCCGATGTCGCCGAGGAACTGCGCGCCATCGGTGGCCGCCTGGTCCCGGTAACCGCCTGGTAACGGGGGCTCAGCGCTCCGTCGCCACCACCGGCGACCGGTAGCGCCACCACGGGGCGACATTGGCATATAACTCCACCGGCACCGAGCCGGAGTCGAGGCGGTGGTACGACCAGTCCGGCTGCTTGCGACGGTGCCGCTCGTCAACGATGGCCCGGCCGGCGTGGATGTCGAGCAGCTCGGCGATGAGCTCCGGTTCGACGGGAAACGCCGAGCCGGAGAGATGGGCCGCCAGCTCGTCCTCGAAGTGCTCGACGATGCTTTCCAGGACCACCTGTTGCTGGGTGGCGAGGAAGCAACGCGAGCGGTCGGCGACGGTCCCGATGCGATGGCGAATCTCCGCCATGTCATAGTCCTGCGCCTCGGAGCCGGCCAGCTTGGCCAGGCGCTGCGCCAGGTTGAGGCCGTCGAGCTTGCACGGCGAGCACTGCCCGCACGACTCGATGGCGAGGAAGCGGGCGACACCGGCGGCCACCGCCGCCATATCCACCGTGTCGTCGAAGACGATGAAAGCGCCCGAGCCGAGGCCGCTGCCGATCGACGCCAGACCCTCGTAGCTGACCGGGACGTCGAGCTCCGAGGCGGGGATGATCCGGTTGGCGACCCCGGACAACACCGCCTTGATGCGCCGGCCCGGGCGGGGACCACCCCCGATGGCGTCGATGACCTCCCGTAACGGGGTGCCCATGCGGACCTCGCCCACCCCATGGCGCCGGGTGCGACCGGTCACGGTGCAGACCATCGTCCCAGGCGACGCCTGGGTGCCGACGGTGCGGTACCACGAGGGTCCGCGGGCCACGATCCGGCCCACGTTGGAAAGGGTCTCGGTGTTGTTCACCAGAGCCGGCGCCTCGCCGGCGTAGTCGATCCTCGCGGCGCCCCGCAGGCCGCGGCGGAAGGTCGGCACGACTCGCGGGAACGGCCAGCGACCGTCGATCGTCTCCAGCAGCGCGCTTTCCTCGCCGTAGAGGTACTCGTCGGGGCCTTCGAAGGTAACCAACTCGATGCCTTCGCTCCAGCCTGCGCCTTCCGCCTCCTCGATGGCTTCCCGGATGCGGTCGATCTCGCCGTGGAACGCCCGCTTCATGGCGAAGATCACCATGTCGGCCTGCACCGCCAGGGCGGCGATGATCGCCCCCTCCACCACCAGGTACGGGTTGCGGCGCAGGATGGTGCGGTCCTTGAAGGTGCCCGGCTCGCCCTCGGCGGCGTTGACGATCACCGTGGTGAGGGTCTCGGGCGACCCGTTGGCGGCCACGGTCTGCCACTTCAGCCCGGTCGGGAAGCCGGCGCCACCCCGGCCCCGCAGGCCCGATGCCAGCACGCGGTCGATGATGGCGGCGGAGCTCATGCGGCGGGCGGCCTGGAGTCCCTTGCCGCCGCCGCGCTGTTCGTAGTCTTCGAGGGAAATGATCGGACGCGGGTACAGCACCCGGTGCACGAGGGTCATACGGCACTGTACCGAGGCGGGAGGCGGGCTCCGTCTGGCTAGAGTTGCCCTCGGCGACGGGTGTTGATCGCCCACTCCTGACGGAAAGGGTACGGTACGGATGCAGATTGAACCGCTGGTCAGCCGGGCAATCTTGACGGTCAAGAAGACCGACACTCTCCGCCATGCCGCCGTCGCCATGATGGAACGCGGAGTGGGCTCGGCGGTCGTGCTGGTCGATGGCAAGCCGGCCGGGATAATTACCGACCGCGACGCCTTGCGCGTCATTGCCCGCGGCGACGATCCCGGCACCGTCACCGTCGGTGACTGCGTCAAGCGGATCCTGAAGACGGTCAACGGGTCGGTCGACATCGTCGAGGCCGCGGAGTTGATGCGCGAGACCGGGTTCCGCCAGCTGGTCGTCACCGACGAGCACGGCAACCTGGCCGGCGTGTTCTCCATGCGCGACCTGGTCGTCGGCCTGCTCGAGGAGCGGGGCGTCCCCGCCTAAGCCTCCGGCCGGCCCTCAGGTCGCCCCCTGCCCCCGGTTGAGGGCCTCGAGGATCTCCGGGCCGCGGCGGCGGCCGTCGCGAACGGCAACTGCCGTCCCTGCCCGCCACAGTCCGTAGCCGTACCCGACCGACGCCAGGGCGATCACCGTCCGGCCGGGAGCGGACGGCACCAGCACCACGGCGATGATGGCCGGCAGGGACAACACGCCGACCGCGAAGAGGGCGGCGATGCCGATGAGACCGATCAGGCAGCCCTGCCCGGTGTTCGCCGCCCAGGCGTTGTTCCGGGAGCTGGGCATGGGCGACGGGGCGCGTAACGAGACGATGTTGCCCACACCCAGCTGGATGCCGCACAGCCCGGCGGCGAAGAGGATGACGGCCGCCAGCTGCGCCCAGCCGCCGCTCACCGCCGCCAGGATGAGCGCGGCGCCGGCGGCGATGGGCAGGCTGGTCACGGCCAAGCTGAGGTTCTTGCCTCGCAGGTCGCTGGCCGGGTCGGCGCCGCTCGCTTCGTGGACCCACCAGGCGCGGCCGTCCAGCCCCAACTGGTTGTTGGCCCGGGCCCCGCCGAGGCCGATGACGAGCAAAGCACCGTAGACCAGCGCCGGCTGGTGGGACACCCCGCGTGCCAGGACCCCGCCGAGCACCAGGAATGGCAGCAGGAGGCTGCTGACCAGCTGCACCCGTCGGCGAGGGTCGCGCCACGTGACCCTCGTCTCCCGTGCCGCCACGGCGCCGGTTCGAGTCCGCGGCAGCCAGGCCAGCCAGGCGCCGAACAGCGGATCGCGGCGGCTGGGGGCGGCCGGCTGGGCCACGGCGCGGGCTGGGGCGGCGGCTTCGGGTGCGGTGGCGATGCGTTCCAGGGTGTGCGACCACCAGCCCACCGCGGCCACGACGGTGACCACCCCGAGCGCCAACTCGGCGCCGGCGGCCGCCAGGTGACCCCCGCTGGCGGCGACCGCGGCCCGCATGGGGAGGGCCAGCGGCAGCCAGCCGACGACGTTGGCCAGGGGCCGCAGGGTGCGCAGGCTGGCGTGAGCAGGGACGAAGACGAACCGCAGCAACTGCGGGGCGAGGGCGACCAGGGCCACGAGGATCACCCGGAGGTCACGGCCCCGACGGGAGCGCAGCGCCGCCGATAGGGCGGTCACCACGGCTCGAGACACGGACAGGCACAGGGCCAGCTGCACGACCACCGCGGCGACGACCAGCACCGCGCCGGGGCCACCCGGGGCGAACCCGACCGCCGCCCCGGCCAGGGCGACCAGCGTGGCCAGCGGGCCGATCCCGACGATCGACGCCGCCAGCAGGCCCGTCATCTGGTCGCGCCGGGTCAACGGGAGCAGCTCCAGCCGGGTCGGGTCGAGGGTTTCGTCGCTGCCGAATCCGAGGAGCGGGAAGCTGACCCACCCGAGGGTGAGGGCGGCGCCGAACAGCAAGGCGATGACCCACCCGTCCCGGGATCGGCTTCCGGCGGCGACGAAGATCGAGAAGCCGGCGACCGCCAGGATGGCGCCGTAGATGGCGCCGACGACCGTGCCGATCACCCTGCCGGTACCGCCCCGTAGGCCGTTGACGACCAGCCGGGCCTTCAGCCGGACGAAGACCCAAGCCATCCGAGCCGATCGTCCTGGAGCTGGCCGGCCCCGACCAGGCTGACGAAGACGTCCTCCAGCCGCCGGCCCTGACGGATGTCGTCGAGCGTCCCCGTTGCCACGACGCGGCCGGCGTTCACGATGGCGACGCGGTCGCACAGGCTCTCGACCAATTCCATGACATGGCTGGAAAAGACGACTGTGGCGCCGCTGTGGGTGAGGCGCTCCAGCACGCCCCGTATGGCTCGGGCCGAGACGGGGTCGATGGCCTCGAACGGCTCATCCAGGAACAGCACTCGGGGACCGTGCAGCAAGGCCGCGGCCAGGGCGATCTTCTTGCGCATCCCGTGGCTGTAGTCGACGACCATGGTGTCGGCGGCGTCGCTCAGGTTGAGCGTCTCCAGGAGGTCACGGGCCCGGCTGGTGACCGTGGCGATGTCCATTCGCCGCAGCAGCCCGTGGTAGGTCAGCAGTTCCATGCCGGTGAGCCGTTCGAACAGGTTGAGGTCCTCGGGCAGCACCCCGATGCGCCGCTTGGCGGCGACGGGGTCGGCCCACACGTCGATGCCGTCGATCCACACCCCGCCGGCGTCGGGGCGTAACAATCCCGTCGCCATCCGCAGCGTGGTCGTCTTCCCGGCGCCGTTCGGGCCGACCAGGCCGAAAAACGAGCCGTGCGGCACATCGAGCGAGAGCCCGGCGACCGCCACCGTGGACCCGAAGCGCTTGTAGAGATCGCGAATGGCCACGGCCGCGGCGTCGTTCAGGGTGCTCGCCTCCCCGTCCCTGGCACTCTGCCACACGCCCGGGGCGGGGCAGGGGCGGCCCGACGGCCGGCCTGCCGGCGGTCGGAGAAACACCGCCTACGGCAGGCGGGGCAGATCGAGCCCGAAGTTCTCCCGGTAACAGGCGAGGAGCTCGCCGCCGTCGAGCTCGCGTTCTGTGCGCTGTCCATCCTCGGTCACGATCAGGGTGCGGGAACGGAGGGTGACCCGACCCCTCGTCGTCGCCCGCGAGCACACGGTGTTGCGGGTGAAGTGCGAGTCGGGCGACGACTGGTGGTACCGGCACATGGCCTCGAAGGCCGCCAGCGGATGGGGCTGCAGTTCCAGCCGGTACTGGAGCCGGCCGTCGCGGCGAAGGTCGACGAAGTCGCGGCCGGCCACCGCGTCGAGACGGAACGTCCCGGCCGGGTCGAGCTGTTCGACGCCCGGCTGGAGGAGCAGCGGTTCCAGGTGGTTGTCGCCGAAGCCCACGTCGACGAGGAACGGCTGATCCGTGTCCGTCGCCCCGGCCAGCCGCACCCGCAGCACCAGGTGGTCGAACCTCGGGCCCGGTCGCCCGTCGGTGAACACGCCGGCCTCCAGCAGGTCGACCTGGTAGCCGAGGCGGCGCAACAGCCACCCGAAGGCGCCGTTCAGCTCGTAGCAGAAGCCGCCGCGGTGGCGGTCGACGATTTTGGCGACCAGCTCGACCTCGTCAAGCACGATCGGTTCGCCCAGATGGATACTCAGGTTCTCGAACGGCACGGTTTCCAGGTGACGGCGGTGCAACCGGCCAAGGGTTTCCTGGTCCGGCGCTCCGGGACCCTCCACCGACAGGCGCTCGAGGTAGCGCCGCGCCATCCAGCCGGTTCCCCTCTCAGTCGCGGCAGCGGCGCTCACCCCGGACCGGCCGGGGGTGACCTCGCTCCTCGCCATCGACCCAGACTGCCGCACCGCGCCCGGCCCGGCTGGCGCCGGGGGAGACGACGGCGCAGAATGGCCGTATCGGCGGCTCGGGCTGGTGGGGAGGCAACGGCGCTCGGCGGCGCCTGGCGGTCGTGGTGGTGACCACGATGCTGGCGGCGCTCGCCGCCGCCCCGGCCGGTGCCGATCCCACCACCACCGTCCCGGGCACCACGACCCTCAAGGCGCCGGGGAAGGCGACCACCACCACGGCGCCGGCGAGGACCACGACCACGACCGTGGCGCCGACGACCACGACGAGGTCGGTCCCCTCGACCGATACGACCTTTCCGCCGGCGCTACTGGCCATCGCCAACTCGGTGAGGCGGTCGCCGCCGAGCAGTACCGCCGCCCTGCTGGCGGCGCTGGCACCGCTCAAGCAACTGGGCTACTCGCCGGTGCAAGCGGCCATCGTGGGCATGGGCCAGTTTCCTGTCGCCGGCCCGGCCTTCTACACCGACGACTGGCTGGAGCCCCGCCCCGGTCCCATTCCCAGGCTCCACATGGGCGACGACATCGTCGCCGCCCAGAGCACCCCGATCCGAGCCCCCATCGACGGCACGTTGAAGTACGACACCAGCGACCCCGCCGGGTACGGACTGTTCGCCGACGTGACCGGCGCCGACAAGACCTTCTACCGCATGGCCCATATGAGCGCCACGGTGGCCGGGCTGGCGACGGGCGCGGCGGTAAAGCAGGGTCAGGTGGTCGGTTTCGTCGGCGCCACCGGCGACGCCACCGGGCCCCACGTCCATTTCGAGGTACACCCGGGCGGGGGCGCGGGGGTCGACCCGAAGCCCATCCTCGACGCGTGGCAGGCCGCCGCCATCGCCGCGGTGCCGGCATTGATCCGGTCGTTCAAGGTCGAGCCGGCGGCCACCGCGGCCACCCTCCCGCAGGTCCCGGCGGCCCTGCCTGCCGCCCCGGTTCCCTTTTCCCGACCCCTCCAGTTGTTCGCACCGATCCGCAAGGTGCCCGGCGGCGGGGAGCCGACCGGACTGGCCCTGATCGGCCTGCTGGCCCTGATCGCCACCTGCGGCGCGGCGCTGGTGCGTTACCCCCCGGCCGCTATCGGGCCGGCGGGTCGCGGTGGACGCCGCGCAGGCCGGCCCAGGCCAACTCGCTGACCCGGCGGGCCAGGCGGGCCGCCTCGGCGGCCCGTTGCGGCTCGTCGCCGCCATCGCCCGCCTCGGAGCTGGCCCAGTGGCGGCTGGTGACCTCGGCCAACCCCACGATGCCGTAGCCGAGCAGCTGGCGGTGATCGGCAGAGATGTCGGTCTCGATCAGGGCGGCCACGGCGGCGGCCATCACGTCCTCGACCCGGCGGACGGCGTCGTTGAACTCCTCGTCGCGGCGGCCGCCGCTGCCGAACAGGAGCCGAAAGGCGTTCGTCTGTTCCGTCACGAACTCGAAGTAGGCCTCGAAGCCCGCCTCGACCTGCTGGCGCGGGCCCGAGGCGCCGCCCACCGCCGCCGTCACCCCGGCCACCAGATTGCTTCCCACGTCCTCCAGCAACTCGAGGTAGAGCTCCCGTTTGGAGTCGAAGTGCTGGTACAAGACGGGCTTGGTGACGCCGGCCGCCTCGGCCACCTCGTCCATTGAGGTGCCATGGAACCCCTTCTCGGCGAACACGTCGACCGCGACGTCGAGCAGCTGGCGGCGCCGGCGGGCGGCCGGCAGCCGGCTTGACGGGGCGCGGCCGCGCAGGCGGGGAGCGGCCGTGGGCACCGCGCCCGGGGCGGCGGGCTCTGCTGTTTCATTCAACCCGGGCACAATGCCACACGCGGCCGCCGCTCCCAACCACCCCCAGGGCCGTCAGCAAGGCCAACGGCGGGTGCCACGACGAGCCCTATAGCACCGACCCTCACCCGCATTGCGCCGTTGTGGTGAAATGCCGCATTTGTTCAGGCCAGGCCGTGAAAATCCGGCAAGAACTAGGAGGAAAGAACTAGTCACTGTCGAACCTTCGAAGCGTGAGGGCACCGCGGACAACCCCAGCGCGCGATTCCACCCGTCCCCCGGAGCCGATCCGGCCGGCGCCGGCCCAGCGCAGCGCGGTGACCCTGCTGGCCGCCAAGGCCCGCCGGCGCCGGTACCGCATCCGCTGACCGCCAGGCTTACCGGCGGCCGGCCTGGCGGTCCTCCCGCTCCGCCGCCTTGACGGCATAGCCGGCCACGATGGCGGGGGGCAGCACCACGCACGCGCCGACCAGTCCGGCGATACTGATCCCCACCGCGACGGACGGAAAGTCCAGCACGAAGCCGACCACGAAGGCCACGATGGCCACGGCGAGGAAGAGGTAGCCGGCCCGCTGGCCCAGGGCCGCCAGCCGGGCGTAACGGGCCCGGCGGACAAGGATCGGGTCATCCCCCGGCGCGGTCACCACCTCCACCCGGCGCGGGCGAAGAGTTGGGCCAGGCGGCCGGGGAGCCGCTCCTGCGAGTACCAGGTTCGAGCGATGTCCTCATTGTGGTCGAGGAGCGCCGGGTCGCCGGCTCGCAGGAAACGGCGAAGGGCGCCGGCGTCGGCGGCGTCGAACCACCGGAAGCCTCGGGCCGCCAGCTCCCGCCCGGTGCGGTAGGGGCCGACCGCCACCGGCCGGCGGTGCAGGGCCGCCTCGACCGGCGGGTTTCCGAACCCCTCGCAGCGCGACGGGAACACCACCGCGTCACAGGCGGCGTAGGCGTGCTCGATGCCGCTCGTGGCGGTGACAAGGCCGGCCGGCCCATGGTGTACGGGAACGGTGGCCCCGGCCAGGAGCTTGGCGAGGGCGGGGCCGTAGCCCTCCTCGGCCGGGCCGAGCAGCCAGAAGGTGGCGCCCAGGGCTTCGGCCAGGGCCAGGCCGGCGGGCACGTCCTTGCGGGGGATGGCCCGGGTGGGCTGGAGGACGAGCCTGTCCCCGTCGTCGAGGCCGAGGGTCCGCCGCACCGCCTCCCGGTCACCCCCGGGGGGATGAGGGTCAAAGGTGTTGGGGATGGTCGTGGCCGCGATCCCCCGCGCCGCTAGCTCCCGGCGGGAGTGGTCGTTGATGGTGACATGGATCCACGCCGGATCGTCGGGAGGAGGCGGCCACCCGGCGAAACGAGCCCGTTGCCACGGCAGGTCATGGTGGCGCAGCACCGCCCGCCGGCCGGCCAGGAGCTGGGCCACGGCACGGGCGGCGGCGGGGTTGAACGGCAAGGACAGCAGGTTCTCCACCACCACGAGGTCGGCGGCCGCCAGCGCGTCCGCCAGGCCGGCGAGGTCGAGCGGCGGCACCTCCACGCCGGTCACTGCCGGCCCCACTGCCAGTCCGGGGATCAGCCGGTCCACCGGGCCGGCGCCGGCCACCGTCGTCACCGCGAAGCCGAGGTGGCGCAGCGCCCCGGCCCACTTGGCTGCCTCGACCGACACCCCGTCGGCGCCCCCCAACCGGAACGAGACGATCGCCGCCCGAGGCGTGGTCACGAGGCGGGGTCGGCGGCCACGGCCTCGGCGGCGTCATTCACCGCTGGTGAAGGCGGGCCGTCGTCCGCCGCCGCAGCCGAGCCGCCGTCCGCCGGCGCAGCCGAGCCGCCGTCCGCCGGTGCAGCCGGGTCGCCGTCCGCGGGCGAGGCGTGGCGGGGGACCGGGCCCAGGAGGTGGGCCACGGCGGTGGCCACCCCGACGGCCAGGATGAGGTCCCCGAAGGAGACCACCTCGTGGAACGCCGGGATCGGGATGATGTCGGCTAACCAGACCAGCCGGTCGCCGCCGCCTTGGCGGTGGTGGCGGTGGCCGTAGCTCAAGGCCGACTCGTCGGCGGCGGAGGCAATGTGCGCCTTCACGACGGCGCTTGGGCGGACGGGCATGCCGTTGTCCAGCCCGATGACCAGGGCGTTGGCGGCCACCCCGACGGCGACGACCCCGATGCCGACCAGGTGGGGATTGAGGGCGGCGAAGGCCAGCAGGGAGGTGGCGCCCAGCAGGACGGCGACGGTCGCCAGCGAGCCGAGGTCGAGGCGATCGGCCGCTGCCTGGAGCCCGAAGCCCACTACGACCAGCCACCACGCCCGTAGGCGGTGGTGGCCGATGTTGCCGGGCCGGCCGCCGCGAGCCAGGCCGACGGCGGCGCCGAGGACCAGCGCCAGCCCCGCCACGATCAACATCGATCCGAGACGCTACCGTCCGGTCGTGGCCGGCGATGACGAGGTCCTCTACACGGTCGCCGACGGCGTCGCCCGGGTCACCATCAACCGCCCGGCGCGGCGTAACGCCCTGACGTGGACGGCGGTGGAGGCCCTCAGCCAACACCTGGTGGCGGCGGGAGAGGATCCCGATGTCCGGGTGGTGGTGGTGACCGGAGCCGGTGCCACCTTTTGCGCCGGCGTGGACCTGGCCACCATGGCGGAGGGCGCGCCCTACGCCGTCCTGCACCACGCCCGGGGCGGCATCGCCCGCCTGTTCCGCCAGCTGTGGTCGCTGGGCAAGCCCACCATCGCCGCCGTCCGAGGCTTCGCGGTGGCCGGCGGTTTCGGGCTGGCCCTGGCCTGCGACCTGGTGGTGTGCACCCCCGACGCCGTCTTCGCCGCCCCCGAGATCGACGTCGGCCTGTGGCCGTTCATGATCACCGTCCCCATGGTGCGCTCCATGCCCCCGAAGAAGGCGCTGGAACTCATGCTGACCGGACGGCGGGTAGGCGCCGAGGAGGCGGAGCACATCGGTTTCGTGACCCGGGTCGTGCCACTCGCCGAATTCGAGGCAGCGGTGGCCGAGCTGGCCGGCGTCCTGGCGGCCAAGTCCCCGACGGCCATGAAACTGGGCCGCGACTCGTTCTACGCGGTGTGGGACCTGGCCGCGGCCGAGGCGCTGGCCGTCCTCCACCCCCTGCTCACCGTGGCGACGGGCACCGAGGACGCCAAAGAGGGTATGGCCGCCTTCCGGGAGAAGCGGCCCCCGGAGTGGGGCGGAAAGTCGCCGCCGGGCTAGTAGTAGACCCGGCTGCGCCGGCGGGTGCCGCTGATCAGCGCCACCAGCGCCGCCGCCCCCAAGACCTCACAGATGAAGACCCCGAGGCGGTGGTTGGAAGGCACCGGCCACAGCAGGCGGGCGACGAAGCCCCCGATGAGGGCGCCGCCGATCCCGATGAGGGCGGTCATGAAGAACCCCATCGGGTTGTGCCCCGGCACCAGCAAACGGCCCAGGGCGCCCACGATGAGACCGAAGATGAGGATGGAAATGATGAGGAGCAGCACATAACTCGCTGTCCCCGGAGGGGGTCTCTGGTAAACCTCGACTCCCGTGCCCGGTGTCGCCACCCTCATCATCGACCGCCCGGAGCGGCGCAATGCGCTCGACGTGACCACCTGCCGGCGGCTGACCGCCGAGTTGGACGCCGCCGCCGAGGTGGGGACGCGGGCGATCGTGCTCACCGGTGCCGGGGACCACTTCTGCGCCGGCGCCGACCTCTCGCTGGTCCACGGCACCGACTTGGGCGCCGCCCTCCGCCGCCTCCTGCAGGCCATCGAGGAGACGACCGTGCCGGTGATCGCCGCCGTCCGCGGCGCCGCGCTGGGCGCCGGCACCCAGCTGGCCATCGCCTGTGACCTCCGGGTCGTCGAGCCCACCGCCCGATTCGGGATCCCCGCCGCCAAACTGGGCCTGATGGTCGACGAATGGACCGTGGGCCGCCTGTCGCAGGTGGCCGGGCACGCCACCGCCCAGGCCATGCTCCTCGCCGCCGCCGAGCTCGATGCCGACGACGCCCTCCGCCTGGGCTTCGCCCAGCGGGCCGGCGAGACCTGCAACAGGCGCAGGACTGGGCGGAGGAGGTGGCCGCCCTGGCGCCGCTCACCCTGAAGGGCCACAAGGCGATGCTCAACGGGGCCACGGGCTCCGCCGCCTACCAGGCGGCGTGGGCCAGCCGCGACGCCCAGGAGGGGATGGCCGCCTTCCGGGAGCGCCGGCGCCCACAGTTCGAGGGGACATGAGCACCGGCGACCTGATCGCCCACTCCCCGGTCGGCTTCGTGGTCGCCTTCGGGGCGGGAATGGCCTCCTTCGTCTCCCCCTGCGTCCTGCCCCTCGTGCCCAGCTACCTGTCCCTGATGTCGGGCCTGAGCGCCACCGAGATGACGGTCGCCACCAAGACCGACCAGCGGACCCTGCTCCGCTCGGCGTTGCTCTTCGTGGCCGGCTTCACCGTCGTCTTCGCCGCCTTCGAGGCGGGCGCCAGCGCCCTGGGCCGCACCCTCCAGCGCCACCAGACCGGCCTCACCCAGGTGGCGGGCGTGGTGATCATCGTCATGGGCCTGGTCTTCGCCGGCCTCATCCGGCCCGGCTGGGTGATGCGGGAGCGGCGGTTCCACGTGTTGCCGTCCCGCCTCGGCGAGTGGGCGCCGCCGCTCATGGGCATGGCGTTCGCCTTCGGGTGGACACCGTGCATCGGGCCCGCCCTGGGCGCGGTGCTGGCCCTGTCCGGCACCCAGAGCACCCTCGGGCGAGGCGAGCTGATGCTGCTGTGCTACTCCCTCGGACTCGGTGTGCCGTTCATCGCCGCCGGCGTGGCCTTCGGCCGCCTGGCCGGGGTCTTCGGCTGGGTCAAGGCCCACCTCGGCGTGGTCAACCTGGTCTCCGGCCTGCTCCTGGCCGGCCTCGGCGTCCTCCTCCTCACCGACAGCATCCACCGGCTGTCCAACTGGTTCGTCCGGCTGCCCGGCCTCAACCACTTCAACCTGTAGCCACGGCGCCGGGTCCCCGGATGGTGCAAAACGGGGGGCGCCAGTAGCGTTGGGGCTGTTGTCATGGTCGCCGCCGTCCGCCTTCGCTCAGCCGTCGCCCTGCTCGGGGGGTTCCCCGTCCTCGCCGGCGCCGACCTCGACGTGGACCGGGGCGAGGTGGTCCTTCTCCAGGGCGCCAACGGCGCCGGCAAGACCAGCCTGCTGCGGGCCTGCGCCGGCCTACTTCCCATCGTCACGGGTACCGCGGAAGTGCTGGGCTGCGACCTCGTCGCCGACCGGCGGGCGGTGCGCCGGCGGGTCGGGCTGCTGGGCCACGCCAACGCCCTGTACGACGACCTGACCGTCGAGGACAACGTCCGCTTCGCGGTGCGCGCCGCCGGCGGCTCGCCCGCGGCGATCGACGCGGCCCTGCGCCGCCTGGGCCTCGACGGCCGGCTGCGCCGGGTTCCCGCCGGGCGGCTGTCCGCCGGCCAGCGCCGCCGCACCGCCCTCGCCGCGCTCGCCGCCCGACGGCCCGAGCTGTGGCTCCTCGACGAGCCCCACGCCGGCCTCGACGCCGAACACCGCACCCTCCTCGACGACCTGATCCGTGCCGCCGCCGGCGACGGGGCGGCAGTGGTGCTGGCCTCCCACGAGGTCGACCGGGCGGGGGCACTGGCCGACCGCAGCCACACCATGGCCGGCGGCATTGTCCGCCCCGCCGCCGCCGACGCCCCCCGAGCCGCATCGGGCCCGGCTCCCACCGCCGCGCCCGCCGCCACCCCCGCCCCCTTTTCCCATGTGGCATGACGCCGCCCTCATGGCCGGCAAGGACCTCCGGATCGAAGCGCGCTCCCGGGTGGCCAGCAACCAGGTGGCGCCGTTCGCCATCATCGTGCTCGTCCTCTTCGGCTTCGCCCTCGACCCCGACCGGGGCACGCTGCGCAGCGCCGCCCCCGGGCTCTTCTGGGTGGCCGTACTCTTCTGCTCGCTGCTGGCCGTCCAGCGCAGCTTCGCAGTGGAGGCGGTCGACGGCGCCGCCGACGGGCTGCGGCTCTCGGGACTCGATCCCGCGGGCATATTTCTGGGAAAAATGGCCGCCGTCATCCTCGAGCTCTTCGCTCTGGAGGTCCTGCTGGCCATCGGCATCGCCGTGCTCTACAGCACGCCACTCAATGGTCTCGCCCTGCTCGCCGCCACGGCCGCGGCCGCGACGGTCGGCCTGGCCGCCTGCGGCACCATCTACGGCATCCTGGCCGCCGGCCTGCGGGGCCGGGAAACGCTGCTCCCCCTGCTCGTGCTCCCCGTCGTGGCACCGGTCCTGATCGGCGCCACCCGGGCCTGGCAGGTCGCCCTGGGCCAGAGCACCGACGACGGGTGGCGCTGGGTCACTCTGCTCGCGGTGTTCGCGGCGGTGTACGTCACACTCGGGGTGCTGGCCTTCGGCACCCTCTTGGAGGAGGCATGATCCCGTGACGGGAACCGGTAATCGCACCACCCGGCTGCTCGGCCTGGGCGCGCTGGTCACCACCGCCGCGGTGGTGTACCTCGGGCTGGTGACCACCCCTCCCGACGTGGTCCAGGGTGACCTGGTGCGCAACATCTACGTCCACCCGGCGGTGGCCACCATGGCCTACGTCGCCTTCGGCGTCACCGCCCTGGCCAGCCTGCTGTACCTCATCCCGAGGACGCGGAGCATGCGATGGGACAGCCTGGCCGGCGCCTCGGCCGAGGTGGGCGTCGTCCTGTGTGCCATCACCTTGGCCATCGGATCCATCTGGGGCCGGGCGGCATGGGGCGTGTGGTGGACGTGGGATGCCCGGCTGACCCTTACCGCCCTGCTGTGTGCCCTGTTCGTCGGCTACCTGGCGCTGCGCCGCACCGGCGGCACCGCCGAGGCGCGGGCCATCCGGTGCGCCATCGCCGGCATCCTGTTCTCGGGTGTCGTGCCCATCGACCACTACGCCACCGAGTGGTGGCGGACCCTGCACCAGGGGGACACCCTCGAAACCCTCCACCCCCTCATCCACGGGGCGCAACTGTGGACGATGCTGCTGTCGTTCCTCAGCTTCGGTCTTCTCTACGCCTGGCTGGTCATCCACCGCTACCGCGTCGAGCAACTCGAAAACCGCCTGGAGCACGAAGGGTTGGCCTACGCCCTGGCCGCCCGGCGGGCCGAGGCCGCGACCGAGGGTCATGACGCCGCCGCCCCGGCGTCGGTCGGGGGGTCGGCGTGAGCCAGATGGGCTACGTGTTCCTCGGCTACGGCGTCGCCTTCGGCGCCCTCGGCGCCTATTCCCTCCGCGTCATCCTGCGGGGCCGCAAACTGTCCCGCACCCTGCCCCCCGAAGAGCGGACGTGGCAGTAACACCAGGCCCGGTCGACAGCGACGACGCCGGTCCCGAATCTGCCGACGCCGCGCCCATGCCCGCGCCCGTCGCGGCCGTGCGGCCGCGCTCGCGACTCGGATCCCGCCGGCGCCAGGTCATCGCTTTCGCCGTCATCGTCGTGGCCCTCGGCGTGCTGGTGTTCCGGGGACTGGGCAACGCCACCGTCTACTTCAAGACCGTGGACGAGGCGGTGGCGGCGCGCGCCCAACTCGGTAGCCAGCGTTTCCGCATCGAGGGCACGGTGCAGAACGACGTGCACCCCGTGGGCGGCGGCGTGGCCTTCACCATCGCCAACAACGGCGTCAGCGTCGCCGTGCTCAACACCAACTCGCCGCCGCAGCTGTTCAAGCCTGGCATCCCCGTCGTCCTGGAGGGCCACTTCGTCGCCGACGGCTCCTTCGCCAGCGACCTCATCATGGTCAAGCACACCGCCAGCTACGTGGCTCAGCACCCCGACCGGGTGACGACCGTGCCCGCTGCGACCACGCTTCCGTGAACGCCGCCATCGGCCAGAGCGCCGTCCTGCTGGGCCTGCTGGCGTCGGTGTTCGGCATCGTCACCCTCGCCGCCGGCCTGACCAAGGGCCGGGCCAGCCTCCTGCGGGCGGGCCGCAGCTACAGCTGGCTCATCCTCGCCGGCGCCGTCCTCGCCGCCCTCGCCATGGAACGGGCCCTCCTGACCCACGACTTCTCCCTCACCTTCGTGGCCAACAACTCCAGCCGGTCGACGCCGCTGCTGTTCCTGGTGACCGGCATGTGGTCGGCCCTCGAAGGCTCCATCATCCTGTGGACGCTCATCCTGGCGGGCTACATCGCCGCCATGGCCCGTAAGTACCGCAACCGCGTCGGGGACCCGCTGGTCGGCTGGGCCACCCTCGTCACCTACTGCGTGTCGGGGTTCTTCTTCCTGCTGATGGTCGGACCGGCCAACCCGTTCAAGACCATCTCCGGTGCCGTCCCGACCGACGGCCCGGGCCCCAACCCCCTGCTCCAGAACCACCCGCTGGTGGCGTTCCACCCGCCCATGCTGTACCTGGGCTTCGTCGGCTTCACCATCCCCTTCGCCTTCGCCGTGGCCAGCCTCATCACCGGACGCATGGACGAGGGCTGGCTGCTCGAGACTCGCCGCTGGACCCTGTTCGCCTGGGGCTTCCTGTCGGCCGGCATCGTGCTCGGGGCGTGGTGGAGCTACGAGGTGTTGGGCTGGGGCGGGTTCTGGGCGTGGGACCCGGTGGAGAACGCCTCGTTTCTCCCGTGGCTGACCGCCACGGCCTACCTGCACTCGGTGATGATCCAGGAGCGGCGGGGGATGCTGCGGCTGTGGAACCTCTCGCTGCTGCTGGCGACGTTCAGCCTCACCATCCTCGGCACGTTCCTCACCCGCTCGGGCGTGCTGCAGTCGGTGCACGCCTTCACCACATCGGGCATCGGCCCCTTGATCCTCGCCTTCTTCGGTCTCATCGTGGCCGTCACCGTCACCTTGATCGCCTGGCGGGGCGACCGGCTGCGATCGCCGGGGGCGATCGACTCGCCCGTGTCCCGGGAGGGGGCGTTCCTCGCCAACAACCTGATGTTCGCCGCCTTCGCCTTCGTCGTCCTCCTCGGCACCGTCTTTCCGCTGCTGTCGGAGGCCATCAACGGCCAGCAGATCTCCGTCGGCGAGCCCTACTTCGACCGCATGACCATGCCGATCATGGTGGCTCTCCTCTTCCTCATGGCCATCGCGCCGGTGCTCCCGTGGCGCAAGGCCTCGGGCGAGTTGCTGCGCCGGCGCATCCAGTGGCCGCTCACCGTGGCCGTCGCCACCATCGTCGCCTGCGTCGCCTTCGGCGTCCGCGGCCTGAACCCGCTGCTGGCCTTCGGCCTCGGCGCCTTCGCCGCCGGCTCGGCGGGGCGGCAACTGGTGCTGGCCACCCGCCGCCAGGGCTGGCGGGGCCTGGTCGGCCGGGCCAACGGCGGCATGATCGTCCACATCGGCATCGTCGTGATCGCGGTGGCGTTCGCCGCCAGCCGGTCCTACGCCCACCAGACCCAGCAGAAGCTCACCGCCGGCCAGACCATCGCCTTCGACGGCCACCGCGTCGCCTACCTGGGCACCGACCAGGTGGCCCACGCCAACCGCCAGGCCCAGGAGGCCCGGGTGCGCATCGACGGCAGCAAGATCTACCGGCCGGCGATCAGCCAGTACAACGGTGGGGGCGCCGCCGTGGCCACCCCGGCGGTGCGCAGCACCCCGCTCGACGACGTGTACATCACCCTGGTCAATGCCCCCACCACCGCTGGCGGGCCCGCCACCATCGGCGTGATCGTGCAGCCGCTCATCATGTGGCTGTGGATCGGGGGCGGCATCGTGGCCTTCGGTACCGTCCTGGCCGCCTGGCCGGGCCGGCGCCGGCGGCCCATCGCCCCGGTCTCGGCCCCGGTGGCCGACGCCGGCGCCGGCGCGTCCCCTCCCGCCCCGGCTCCCGTGGCCGGCGCCGGCGCCTCGCCTCCCGCCCCGGCGAACGGGAACGGCCATCCCGCCGCGGTGCCCGAGCCGGCGCCCGCCGGGGACCCCGCCGACCTGCCGGCGCCGGCCGGGCGGTGACGACCACGCTCGCCTCTTCGGAGCCGTCGGGATCGGCCGAGCCGGGTCCCGACGATGCCCACCCTGCCGCCGCCCCTCGCCGGCGGCGCAGCCGTATCCCCCTGATCAGCGCCATCGCCGTGGGCTGCGTCACCGCCCTGCTCGTCGCCATCCTCGCCACCAGCAAGAACGCGTCCGAGGTGGGGACGCAGGTCGTCACCCCCCTCCAGAACAAGCCGGCGCCGGAGATCAGCGGTCGCACCCTGAGCGGCGCCAACGGCGCCCTGTCCTCGTTGCGCGGCAAGTGGGTGTTCCTCAACTTCTTCGCCAGCTGGTGCATCCCCTGCCAGCAGGAGCAACCGGAGCTGGTCAAGTTCCAAAACGCCCATGCCGCCGACGCCGCCATCTTCGGGGTGCGCTTCGACGACCCCGACACCGGGCCCATCGAGTCGCTGATGAGCAAGAGCGGCGCCACCTGGGCGATCGTCGATAACCCGAACGCCAAGATCACCTACAGCGTGACCGGGCCCCCGGAGACGTTCCTGATCTCTCCGGCCGGCATCGTGCTGGCCCACATCGTCGGGCCGGTCAGCGACACCATGTTGGAGAACGTGTTGCACCAGGCGCAGCTGGTGGTGACGACACCCTCCTCGTCGTCGGTCCCGTGACCCCGCGGGTGCAGCGCTGGGTGCCCCTCGCCGGACTGGGCCTCATCCTGGTGGTGGCATTGGCGGTCGGCATCTCGGGCCATTCCGGCACCACGGTCGATGACCGGGTCCACCGCGTCACCGCCCAGATCAAATGCCCCATCTGTTCCGGCGAGACCGTGGCCGACTCCAGCGCACCGATCTCCCAGGACATCCGCGCCCTCGTCCGCCAGCAACTGGTGGCCGGCCGATCGGACCGGCAGATCCTTGACTACGTCGAGCAGCGCTACCCGGGCACCTCGCTGACCCCCCCTGCCTCAGGAATCGGGCTCCTGGTATGGGCTCTCCCCGTGGCCGTCTTCCTCGCCGCCGCCGGCGGCCTGGGCCTGACCTTCGCCCGATGGCGGTCGAAGACGGCGGTGACGGTGAGCGACGAAGACCGCACGCTGGTGGAAAGGGCCCGCCGCGATGGCGACGACTGAGCCGTCGGCGGACGCCGACCTCACCTCCCTTCGCGACGAGCGGGCCTTCCTGTTCCGCTCGCTGGCCGATCTCGACGCCGAGCACGAGGCGGGCGACATCGAGGACAGCGACTACCAGGCGCTCACCGACGAGTACACCGCCCGAGCGGCCGCCGTCCTGCGGGCCATCGAGGCGGCGGAGGGGCCGGGCCGGCGAAAGGGGACGTCGCCCGGCGCCAACACGGCCCCGCCGCCCGGAGCGACCGCGGCTCCAGCGGGGCGCCGCCGCCCGGCGGCCGCATCCGCCGCGGTGGACACCGCCTCGTCGCGGAGGGCGACAACGGCGTCACCGGCGCTTGGGTCGCCGCCGGTCACCGCCGCCTCCTCTCGGCGAACGACGACTGCGCCGGCGCGCCGTCGCCGCCGGACGATCGCCGTGCTCGTGGCGGTGGCGGCGTTCGGGGCCGTCACCGCCTGGGCGGTGACGCAGTCGAGCGGCGGCCGGCAGGCGGGCCAGACGATCACCGGGAACGGGCAGATCACCGGGACGACCGCCGTCGCCGGCGGCATCGACCCGCGCCTCGTGACGGCGGCCAACGACGTCAACAAGGGCCAAGTGGCGGACGCCCTCAAGGTCTACGACGCCATCTTGAAGGACGACCCCAACCAGCCGGTGGCCCTGGCCGACGGGGGCTGGCTGGAGGCCCAGGCCGGACTGGCCGCCAACCGCAGCGACCTGGTCGACAGCGGCCTGACCAAGATCCAGCAGGCGGAGAAGATCGACTCCAGCTTCGCCGACCCGCACTTCTTCCGGGGCTTCTTATTGCTGCGGGCCAAGAACGACCCGGCCGGGGCGGTGACGGAGCTACGCACCTACCTCGGGACGGTCAACCCTTCCGCTCCCCAGGTGGCCAGCGTCCAGGCCCTTCTCCAGGAGGCGATCAAGGCGGCGGGGACCAACGTCCCCGCCGGCCCCAACGCCCCGACCACCTCCACCTCGGCCGTCCCGTGACCTCCGGGTCTAGAAGGTCAGGCAGAGCCCGATCTCGCCGCCGCCGCCGGCCTCGTAGACCTTGAACTGCCCCCAGATCGGGAAGGAGGTGGGTGACGTGGGCTCACCGGTGCTCGACGTGCCCTCGGCGCGGATGGGGATGATGGCGCCGTTGTCGAACTCGTTCCCCGTTCCGCTGGAGCATCCGCCGCTGCCGGTCTCCTGGAAGGTGATCGTGCCGTCAGCGCTGGTGATGAGCACCGTGGCCGTCGTCACCGGGGTCTCGGAGCTGGTGATGTGCCCGGCCTCGTGCAGGTGGCACGGAATCGACACCGGCTGACCGGGGATCTCGCCGCCGTCGACCAGGGTGCAGCTGGTGGAGTTGACGGCAAAGGTGCCTCGGCCCTGGGTGAGCACCCCACTGAAGTTGATGGTGTCGGAGAGCTGATTCAACGCTACGGGGTCCGTGCTCTTCACCGCCGCGTGCTGAAACCCCGACGATCCACCGACCAGCATCCCGGCCAGTACGACCGGCGCCGCCACGGCGACCAACCTCCTGGATACTTTCATGACACCCCTCCTCTTTCGCCCACGGTGATCCGTGCGACGGACAGTTTGTCAGGAACCGAACGCTTGCCGCAGGGATCGGAGCCGTTCGATCACGCCGGGCAGCGCCGAGGCGGCGGCGTCGACCTCCGCCTCGGTGGTCGACCAGCCCACCGACAGCCGCACGCTGTGGTCGGCGTCGACCCCCATGGCGGCCAGCACCGGAGACGGTTCGAGCGCCTCCGAGGAGCACGAGCTGCCGGAATGGGCGGCGATTCCCATCTGGTCGAGGCCCAGCAGCACCGCCTCGGCCTCGACGCCGTCGATCCCCAGGCACACCAGGTGGGGCAACCGGTCGGCCGCATTCTCGGGCCCGTACACCTGCACCCCTTCGACGGCCACGGCGGCGGCGCGGATCCGATCCGCCTGGGCGGCCGCCCGAGCCGCCTCCGCCGCCAAGGTCCCGCCTCGGCCGCCGGCGCCAGCGCCTGGTTCGCCATCGGGGTCGAAGGGACCGTCGAGTTCCGCCGCCGCAGCGCCGAACCCGACCCACGCCGGAACATCCTCGAGCCCGCCCCGGCGGGCCCGCTCCTGGTCGCCCCCGACAAGCAACGGCGGTAGGCGGATGCCCCGGCGGACGAGGAGCGCCCCTGCGCCCTTGGGGCCGCCCATCTTGTGGGCCGACAGCGACAGAAGGTCGGCGCCCAGCTCGTCGAATGCGATGGGCAGGTGGCCGGCCGCGGCGGCCGCGTCAACGTGGACGAGGATGCCTCGCTCGCGGCACGCCGCCACGACCTCGGCCACCGGCTGGATGGCCCCCACCTCGTGATTGGCCCACTGGCAGTGGACCAACGCGGTGTTGGGCCCGATGGCCCGCAGCAGGCTGTCGACATCGATGCGCCCGTCCCGATGGGACGCGGCCACCGTCACCCGCCCGGCCCGCTCCGACGCCCGCTGGACGGCGGAATGCTCCACGCCGGCGCACACCAGGTGGTCGCCCCGGCCGGCCGTGACCGCGCCGTAGACGGCGGCGTTGATGGCCTCCGTGGCCCCCGACGTGAAGATGACCTGCCGGGAACGGGTGCCGCAGAACGCCGCCACCTGGTCGCGGGCCTCCTCGAGCACGGCGCGGGCCAAGCGGCCCTCGGTGTGGACCCGCCCCGGGTCAGCGAGGCCGAGCGCGCCGACGAGGGCATCGACCACCGCCGGCCGGGGCGGGGAGGTCGAGGCGTGATCCAGGTAGACCCGGGGCACCGAAGCCGTGGCCTTTACGCGGGCCGATCAGACGATCGTGATGCAGGCGTCGTCGCCGAGCGCTCGGGACGACTCGGTGCCGAGCACCGTCTCGCCGCCGTACAGCCCGGCCAGCATCCCCTTCACCATGCCGCGGTCGACGGCGCAGATCACCGGGTGCTGCTTGGCGGTGTCGAAGAACGGGCAGTTGTCCTTGATCAGCAACAGCGATGTCCCCCGGTTCTCGGCGTGGGCCGCAAACCCGTGGGCGGTCAGGGCGTCGGCCACCGCGTGCAAGGCGCTGCGGAACGACCGCTGCTCGTCGGCGGCCGACATCTGGCTGGCCAGGTCCCGGCCGTAGGCCTCGCCGACCTCCTCCGCCATGGCCTCCGCCTGCTCCGGCGGCAGGAGGGCCAGGCTTCGGCCGAGCAGGGTGATGAGCAGATCGCTGCCCTTGACCGGCACCTCCAGCCCGGCGGCCTGGCCCGACACCCGGTAGCCCTTCGACGGCCGCCCGGCCCGTCCGGTTTCGCTGCGAGAAAGGAAGACCTCGAGATAGCCGCCGGCGGCCAGCTTGTCGAGGTGGTGGCGGGCCACGTTGGGGTGCAGGGCGAAGTGCTCGGCCACGTCACCGGCGGTGACGCCCCCGGCCCGTTCCCGGGCGAAGAGGTAGATGCGCCGGCGGGTGGGGTCGCCGAACGCCGTCGTCACCGCCACCACCGCGGCCGAAAACTCGACATCGGTCAGCGGGCTGGGGCCGCCCGGGCCGGACGCGGCCGGCGCGGGGGCGGAATCCGGCGGGGCCGGCATCGGGGGGGCTAACCCGTCCACGGCGGGTATTCTACCTATGGCGGTAGTGGAAATCCGGAGGTCCTGTGTCGGCAACCGAAGCCCAGCTGATGGAGGCCCTGCGAGGGGTGCTCGATCCCGAGCTGCACATCAGCATCGTCGAGCTCGACATGGTGAAGGCCCTGGCCGTGCACGGCGGCCGAGTCACCGTCACCGTCGCCCTGACGGTCGCCGGCTGCCCGATGCGCACCGAGATCACGCAGCGGGTCAACGCCGCCCTCCTGCCGCTCGCCGGGGTGGATGAGGTCGACGTCCAGTTGACGGTCATGACCGAGGCCGAACTGGCCGGCGTGCGCGAGAAGATGCGGGCCCGGCAGGGCGGGGCGGGAGCCGCCCACGGCCAGCCCCTCGGCCACGAGTCGGGCACACCAAACCCATTCATGGCCCCCGACAGTCGCACCCGGGTGCTCGGGATCAGCTCGGGCAAAGGCGGTGTCGGGAAGTCCTCGGTAAGCGTCAACCTGGCGGTCGCGCTCGCAAAGGCGGGCCACAGCGTCGGCATCCTCGACGCCGACGTGTACGGCTTCTCGGTCCCGAGGATGCTCGGCATCGAGGCCGACCCGGTGGTCATCGACGACATGATCATCCCTCCGGTCGCCTACGGCGTCGGCTGCATCTCGATCGGATTCTTCGTGGGCGACGACCAGCCGGTCATGTGGCGGGGGCCGATGCTGCACAAGGCCCTCGAGCAGTTCCTGGTGGACGTCTACTGGGGCGACCCGGAGTTTCTGATCGTCGACATGCCGCCCGGCACGGGCGACGTCGCCCTCTCGATGTCGCAGTACCTGCCCCGCTCCGAGATCTACGTCGTCACCACGCCCCAGCCGGCGGCCCAGCGGGTGGCGCAGCGCAGCGCGTACATGGCGAAGAAGGTCAACATGCCGCTGCGGGGCGTCATCGAGAACATGAGCTGGTTCACCGGCGACGACGGCACCCGCTACGAGCTGTTCGGCCACGGCGGGGGCGAAGCCCTGGCCGCCGAGCTCGGCATCCCCCTGCTGGCCCAGCTGCCGCTGGTGCCGGCGCTGCGGGAAGGCGGCGATCGAGGAGCGCCCATCACCGCCACCGACCCCACTAGTGAGGCGGCGGCGGCGTTCGAGGCGCTGGCCAAGACGATCGTGGCTCGCGGTGCGACCCGGGTGTTCCGGCCCGAGCTTACGATTCGCTGACACGCGGCCCCTTGGGATCCCCCGGGCGGCACACTTCTTCCGTGGGAACGAGTGAGCCGCTCGCCGCGGCGTCGGCGGGGACACCCATCGGCCGGCGCGTGGTGCTCGGCATGCTCGGACTCGGAGCCGTCGGAATTGTCGCCGGCGGCCGGGTGCAAGATGCCCTCAACCGTTTCCTCCAACCCATCGAGGCGGCCGATCCGACCGGGCTGAGCCAGCTCATCCCCGCCGCCGGCGGCTTCCGGATCTACTCCATCACCGGCTCGCTTCCCTTCGAACGCCCGAGTGACTACACACTGACCATCGACGGGATGGTGCAGAACCGGCTGACCCTGTCCCTGGCCGACCTCAAATCGCTGCCCGCCACCTCCCTTGTGAAGGACTTCCAGTGCGTCACCGGGTGGCGGGTACCCATGGTGCACTGGACCGGCGTGCAGCTCTCCGCTTTGCTCGACCAGGCCGGCGTGCTGGCGGGCGGCAACGCCTTGACCTTCGACTCCTTCGACGGTGCGTACACCGAGAGCCTGACCATCAGCCAGGCCCGGCGACCAGATGTCCTGGTGGCCTACGAGATGCTGGGCGCCCCCGTGACCCGCCAGCACGGCGGGCCGGTCCGCATGTACGTGGCCCCGATGTACGGCTACAAGTCCTGCAAATGGCTCTCCCGGATCACGGTCGTCAACAAGGTGGTCCCCGGCTACTGGGAGAACCTGGGTTACGACGTCGACGGTTGGGTGGGGAAGAGCAATGGCCGAAGCGACGCTCCCACGGCCTGACCCCGTCCCGGCGCCGTCCCGCTCCCGTTTCGCTGACCCCGGCAGCGACAACGACGGCGACAGCGGCGGCGGCGGCGGCGCCGGCCGGTGGCTGCTGCGCTTCGACAAGGCCGAACGCATCGTCCACTGGGTCAACGCCGTCCTCTTCGGCGTGATGCTCGTCACCGCCGGCATCTTGTACCTGCCGCCCCTGTCGGCGGCGGTCGGCCGGCGGCAGTTGGTGGTGACGATCCACGTGTACGCCGGCCTCCTGCTGCCCTTCCCGCTCCTCGTCGGCATCGCCGGCCGGACCTGGGGCCGGCGGCTACGGGCCGACCTGCGCCGGCTCAACCGGTGGATCCCCGAGGACCGGGTCTGGTTCCGCCGGCGAGGCTGGCGTCCCGAACGGGTGACCGGTCTGAAGCAGGGCAAGTTCAACGCCGGCCAGAAGCTCAACGCCGCCTTCACCGGCGGGGCCATCCTGGTAATGCTGGCCACCGGATCGATCATGCACTGGTACAAGCCGTGGCCCCTGTCGTGGCGAACCGGCGCCACCTTCGTGCACGACTGGATCGCCATTGCCCTGTTCTTCACCATCACCGGCCACATGCTCTTCGCCTTCTCCGACCGCGAGTCCCTCGACTCGATGCTGCGGGGCCCGATCAGCAGGAAGTGGGCCAAGCAGCGAGCCCCCCGCTGGCTGGCCGAGGAGACGGCCACTCCGAAGCCCGACTGACCGCCGGCGCCGGCGTGGCCGGCGTGGCCGGCGCATGCAGAGCCGGTGTCCGCTCGGCGAGGCTGGCGGGGCCGGCGCTCCCACGACGCCGCGGACACGAATCTGTGAGCGATTGGCGTTCTCGGCACCGCTGTTGCCACATATGGTCAGTTTTGGTGCTGAGAACCATGACGGCTCACAGATCCCGTTCCCTGGCCGGCACGCCGGCCACCAGCACGCCGGCCTTCGGCCGGCCACCAGCACGCCGGCCTTTGGCCGGCGGCCGGCGTTACATCCCCCGGCCGGAGCGGGGCAGCCGGGAGGTGTCCCAGCCGAGCTGGGACACGGCGGTCTGGCAGGCGAAGCGGTCCGTCATGCCGGCGACATAGGTGATGGCGGCCCGGACGGCGGCGTCGGACCCGGCCTCGATGCCGGGGAAGCCGACCGCCGGCAGCAGGTTGGGCCGGTCGGCGAAGTGCTCGACCAGCGCTCGCAGCAGCGAGACGACGGCCGAACCCTGGGTGACCGACGACGGGCGCAGGTAGATACGTTCGTAGTTGCACGCCCGGAAGTCGGCCAGCGCCTCGGCGAAGGGCTCGGTCATGGCGACGGAACCGGTTGACAGCGTGCCCGAAACCAGCCCGGCCATGAACGCTCCCAGCTGCCGGCTGCGGCTCCGGCCGCAGCGGGCGCTGACCGACGCCGGGAGCATCTCGTCGGTCACGATCCCCGCCTCGACCGCGTCCTCGAAGTCGTGGCACACGTAGGCGATGCGGTCGGCCCAGCTCACCACCTCGCCCTCCGGAGTGGCGGGGGCGGGCCGGTTCCAGGAGTGGTTGCGGATTCCGTCGCTCGTCTCCCGGCATAGGTTCGACGACTGCAGGACCACGTCGGCGCCCCAGACGGCGTGGTCGAAGCCCTCCGGCAGGTACGGCGTTAGTGCATCTTCGCTGGCGTGACCCCCCGGCCCGTGCCCGCAGTCGTGCCCCAGCGCGATGGCCTCGGTCAGGGCGACGTTGAGCCGGCAGGCCCTGGCCACCGCCGTCGCTACCTGGGCGACTTCGAGGGCGTGGGTCAGACGGGTCCGCTGGTGGTCGTCGGGAAAGATGAACACTTGCGTCTTGCCGGCCAGCCGCCGGAAGGGAGCGCTGTGCAGGATCCGATCGCGGTCGCGCTCGAAGCAGGTCCGCAGCGGATCGGGTTCCTCCGGGCGCGGCCGGTCGCCGGCGCCGACCCCTCGGGTGGCGCCCGGCGCCAGCGAGGCGTCCTCGGCCACTTCCCGCTCCTCCCGCCCGAACGGCCCGACCGCCCCCAGCCGGTCCGCTGCCCCTATCCGGGCCGCCCCCCCGGGTGGGTCCGGCGCCCCGGATAGGGGCGCCGGCCCGGATAGGGCCCCCGCCAGTTGGTCCGTCCCGGGTTGGTCCGCCGACTGGATGGCCCGCGGAAACTCCCCATGGGCCCGGCGGACCGCGGCCCCGCCGGCGTTGTGGCCGGACATCGTCGCTGCCCACCGCTGCGCCCGCTCGCTCACCACGCCTTCACCCGTCACTGTGTCCACCGTAGCCATGAGGTGCGACGGAAATGTCGGCTATCGGCCGATGACACGATGGCAGCTCGGCGCGATCATGGAACCCGTGGCCGACGTCGACCGGGTGCAGGAGGCGTTTGACGCCGCCGCCGGCGGTGACGTCGAGCCCCTGGTGGGGCTGATGGCACCGGGTTTCGAGTGGCGAGGCATCGAGCGGGGCCACCTCTGGTGGCGCCGGGCGCCCAGCTGACACGGTCCCGAGGAGGCTCGTGAAGTCCTCCGCAGCCGCCTTCCCGGATCGGAGCTGCGGCCGGGTGTGCCGATCACCGACGCCCGTGCCGTCGTGGTCGCGGTCGACCGTGGCGGCGTCGTCGTCGAGCTGCGCTGGCGGCTCGGCGGCGAGGCGAACGTTCGCTACCAGGCCCTGAAGATGCGCGACGGCCGGATCGTCGACATGCAGGACTACCTTGACGCCACCGCCGCCCGGCGCGCCGTGCGCTGAACCCGACCCCCCGCGTCATCAGGCGGGGAGCAGCGTCACCGGAACGACGGGTTCCTACGGGGGCGGCGTACGATGGGGCGTTCCCGACAGAGAGGACCGTTGCCGTGGAGGTTCGTATCGGTGTCACCCAGTCGCCGAAGGAGATTGAGGTGGATCTCGGTGACGACGCCGACCCGAAGGCGATCGTCAAGTCGGTGGAAGACGCCCTCAGCGGCGACCTCGGCGTCTTGTGGCTGACCGATCGCAAGGGCCGGCGGGTCGGCGTCCCCGCCGCCAAGTTGGCCTACGTCGAGATCGGTAGCCCGTCGGAGGAACGGCGGGTCGGTTTCGGCGCGCACACCGCGGCGTCCCGTTAGCGGGCCCGCCGCGAGTCACCCGCGCCCGTGCCGGCTCCGCTGAGCCTGCTGGATCGCAAGCTGGTCTTCGTCACCGGCAAGGGCGGGGTCGGGAAGACCGCGGTCACCGCCGCCCTCGGGTCGCTGGCCGCCGAGCGGGGCAAGCGGACCCTGGTCTGCGAGGTCGACGCCAAGGGCAATCTGGCCGACTTCTTCGAGACGGGCCCGACCCGCTTCGAGGAGCGGCAGATCCAGCCCGGGCTGTGGGCCATGTCCATGGACACCGAAGCGTCGCTCAAGCAGTACCTGACGCTGCAGTTGAAGTTGGGGCTCATGGCCCGTATCGGGCCGCTGGCCCGCATGTTCGACTTCGTCGCGACCGCCGCCCCCGGTGTCAAGGAGATCGTCACGGTCGGCAAGCTGTGCTGGGAGGTTCGTGAGCGGCACTACGACATCGTGATCGTGGACGCCGCGCCCACCGGCCACATCGTGGGCCAGCTGGCCGCCCCCCAGGCGATCAACGGCCTGATCCAGGTCGGGCCGGTACGCCAGCAGACGGGCTGGATGCTCGACATCCTGGGCGATGCCCGCACCACCGGCGTCGTCATTGTCACGACGCCCGAGGAGATGCCGGTCAACGAGACCATCGAGCTCCAGGCCCGGCTGCAGGCGGAGACCAATGTCGACCTGGCGGCGGTGATCGTCAACCGGGTGCTGCCCGAGCTGTTCGGCCGCCGCGAGGAGGAGGTGTTCGACCGGCTCTGGGAGCCCGACGTCCGCGAGCTGCTCGAAGGCGAGGTCGGCGGGTCGCTCGAGCCGCTGCTGCAGGGCGCCCGCATGGCGGTGACCCTGCGGCGAACAAGGACCGAGCACTTGGAGCGGCTGCGGGAGGGGATCGATCAACGGGTTCCCCTCCTGTACCTGCCGTACCTGTTCGCCCGGGCCCACGGGCTGCGCTCGACCCGTCAGCTGGCCGAGGCCCTTTCGGCGGAACTCGGATTCTGAGGAGGGTTGCCCACCGTGCCTCCTCGCCCTGACGCCGAACCCACGACGTTCGAGTCGCTGCTGGCCGCCAAGGAGATCGCCATCTTCTGCGGCTCCGGCGGGGTCGGCAAGACGACGACAGCCGCGGCCGCCGCCGCCATGGCCGCCGTCCGGCTGGGCGGCAAGGTTCTCGTCCTCACCGTTGACCCGGCCAAACGGCTCGCCAATGCCCTCGGCTTGAAGGGGTTCGGCAACAGCGAGATCCGGGTGCCCCCCGCCGCCTTCCGGGCCGCCGGGCAGCCCCACCCGAGGGGCGAGCTGTGGGCGGCCATGCTGGACACCAAGCAGAGCTGGGACAACCTGGTGCGCCGCCATGCCCCCGACAAGGCCACGGTGGCGAGAATCCTTGAGAACCCGCTCTACCAGAACATCTCGGGCCGCTTCGTGCAGAGCCACGAGTACATCGCCATGGAACGGCTCTACGAGCTCCACTCCGAAGGCCATTTCGACCTGATCGTGGTGGACACCCCGCCGACTCGCAATGCCCTCGACTTCATCGAGGCGCCGGAGCGGATGGCCGAGTTCTTTTCGTCCCGCTTCCTGCGACTGCTGATCGTGCCCTACCGCTCGCGGCTGGTGAACGTGGCCTCCCGGCCCTTCTACCAGGTGGCCGACCGCATCCTCGGCTCACAGTTCCTGCAGGACATCGCCGAGTTCTTCATCCTGTTCCAGACGATGTACGACGGCTTCGTCGAGCGTTCCCGGGCGGTGTCGCGCCTGCTGCGCGACAGCCGGACCACGTTTGTGGTCGTGAGCACGTTGGAGGCGGCGCCGGCGCACGAGGCGGAGTTCTTCATCAACGTGCTCAACAGCAAGCGGTTCCACCTCGATGCGTTGGTGTTGAACAAGGTGCTGCCCTCCTACTTCAACTCCGACCCCGCCGGGCGGCGGGCGGCGGCGCTCGTCGAGCGGGCGCCGGAGCTGGCGGCCAAGGTGGCGGCGGTGACCGACGGGGCGTTGGAGGCGCCCCACGTGGAGCGGGTCCTGACGGAGGTGGGGGAGAGCTTCGCCAACTTCGCGGTGGTGGCCCAGCGCGAGGCGGCCCAGCGGGCCGAGCTGTCGGCGGCGCCGTCGGTGGTCGCCGCCGTGCCCTCGTTCGATACCGACATCTACGACCTCGGCGGTCTGCTTCGATTGGGCGAGAAGTTCTGGACCTGACGGGGGCGCCCCGCCCCGGTGACCAGTAGACGCAGAGAACGAGGGGACCGTCATGGCGACCATGGCCGAGCTGGCCCGAGATTACACCGACCTCGATGGTCCCACCCTGTCCCACCTGCAGCGGCTGGTCGCCTCGTGGGGGATGTTGTCGGACCTGTGCTTCGCCGACCTGCTCCTGTTTGTACCGGTTTCCAGCAGCGCCGACCGGTTCATCGTCCTCGGCCAGGTGCGGCCCACGACCAGCCAGACCCTCCACCGCGAGGACCTGGTGGGCCACGTGATCGACGAGGTCGAGCGGCCGCTCGTCTCGCGCTGCTGGCGGCTGGCCAGCATCGTGGAGGGCGAGGTCGGCATCCCCAGCCGCAACGAGCGGGGCCGGCTGGTCTCCATCCCCGTGCGTTGGCAGGAGGAGGTCGTGGCCGTCATGACCCGCGAGTCGGCGCTGTCGGTGGGCCGGCGGCCGGGCGAACTGGAGCGGGTCTACGTCGAGGTCTTCGACCGCTTCGCCCGCATGATCGTCTCCGGCGAGTTCCCCTACCCCATCGAGGAGGCGGTCCGCAGCGAGCTGCGGGTGGGCGACGGCGTCCTGCTCCTCGACTCCACCGGACGGGTGGAGTACGCCTCACCGAACGCGGTGAACGCCTTGCACCGCATGGGGATGTACTCGGGCCTGGAGGGCATGCGACTCGACGAGGTCGGCATCGACGAGACGGCCGTGGACCAGGCGTTCGCCACCGCCCTCCCAGTCACCCAGGAGGTGGAGGGCCGACCCGATGTCACCGTCGTGACCCGGTGCATGCCGTTGCTGGAGAACGGCAAGGTGACCGGGGCGCTGGTCCTCATGCGGGACGTCTCCGACGTGCGGCGCATGGACCGATTGCTGCTATCGAAGGACGCGGCCATCCGTGAGGTCCACCACCGGGTCAAGAACAACCTGCAGACCATCTCGTCGCTGCTGCGCCTCCAGGCTCGGCGGTTGCCCGATGGCGAGGCCAAGAGCGCCCTGGAGGAGTCCGAGCGTCGGGTGCGCACCATCGCCCTGGTCCACGAGATCCTGTCCCGCGATGCCTCGGACCAGGTCGACTTCGACGACATCGTGCCGTCGCTCCTGCGGATGGCCGAGGATTTCATGGCGCCCGAAGCCCACTTCCGTATCGGCCACGACGGGGAGGCAGGCGAGTTGCCGGCGTCGGTCGCCACCCCGCTGGCAGTCATCCTGACCGAGCTGCTGCAGAATGCCGCCGAGCACGCCTTTCCCGGGGTCTCGGCGCTCGGCGCCGCCCGCTCGGGCAGTGATCAGCTACGGGTCCACGTGTCGTTGCGGCGAGACGACGGCCAGCTACTGGTGCAGGTGCGCGACAACGGCCGGGGATTGCCCCCCGGCTTCTCGATCGAGAGCACCACCAGCCTCGGTCTGTCGATCGTGCGCGATCTGGTGCGGACCCAGCTCGGCGGGCGCATCGAGATGCTCACCGACGGCGGGACCACGGTGAACGTCACCGTCCCGACGCTGGCCCCCGGCGACGAGGACGAGGACCGGCCCGGATACCCGTAGCGGCGGGGAGATCAGCAGGCGCGGCGCTGGCGAGCCAGCCAGGCCTTACGCAGCTTGCGGCGCTCCTCTTCCGAGGTGCCGCCCCAGATGCCGGATTCCTGGTTGGTGGCCAGGGCGAACTCCAGGCACGCCAGCTGGGCTTCGCACTGCTGACACACCGCCTTCGCCGAGTCGATCTGTTCGATCGCCGGCCCGGTCGTGCCCACCGGAAAGAAGAGGTCTGGGTCTGTGTCCCGGCAGGCCGCCCGGCACCGCCAGTCTTCCAAATCCCACTCGATGGAGCGGCTCCAGGTTAGGGCCACTTCGCCTCCAACGGACAAAAGGTAGGTACGAGAATGTGAAAACGTTCACAAGGGTGGTCCGTTAAGATTTGGCCCTCCCGGTGCAAGGGAAGTGTAAGTCGGGCACTTCGGGGAACGCAATGGGATAATTGGGAAAAACCTGGGAAAATTTCCGGCGTGGTGATGATCCTCGCCCATCGGGGGGCCTCTCGGGCGGCGCCGGAGAACACCGTCGAGTCGTTCCGCCAGGCGCACCGCGTGGGTGCCGATGGCGTCGAACTGGACGTCCGCCGTACGGCCGACGGTGTCTTGGTCGTGCACCACGACGCCGACCTGCCCGGCCGGGGCCCGATCGTTTCGCTGCGCCTGTCCGAGCTGCCGCCGTCGGTCCCGCAGCTCGACGCCGCCCTCGACGCCTGCGGTGATCTGGTCGTCAACATCGAGGTGAAGGCACTCCCGGGCGAGGCCGACTACGACCCGACCTACGGCCTTGGTCGCCTGGTTGCCCGGTTCGTCGCCGACCGCGGGATTGCCGGTCGGGTCGTCGTCTCGTCCTTCGACCTCTCGGCCCTCGACGCCGCTCTCGCCGTCGAGCCGGCGCTGGTGACCGGGTGGCTGACGCCGAGCTGGTACGACCAGTCGAACGCCCTGGAAACGGTCGTCGCCCGTGGCCACCGAGCGCTGCATCCTCACCACGAGGCGGTGACGCCGGCGCTCGTCACTGCCGCCCACGCCGCCGGGGTCGACGTGACCACCTGGACCGTTGACGACCCGGAGCGGATCCGCCTGCTCGTCGCCGCCGGCGTCGACGCCATCATCACCAACGTGCCCGACGTCGCCCGGGCGGCGCTGTCCCGGATGTGACCGCCGGCGGTGGCCGCGAGGTGACCGCCCGCGAGGTCCGGAGGCGGCCGGGGTTGGTCCGCTGCTCAGGCGGGCGGCACGACGAGGTTGAGAAGGTCGGGCTGGTAACACAGATCCAGCTGGTCGATCTCGCCCAGGAAGTCGCCGTCCAGCTGGAACGGGAAGGCACCGTGGCCACTGATCGACAGGGCGGTGACGTCGCTCAGGTAGGCGACCTTGCCGTCTTTGGCCAGTCTGGCCCCGCCTCGCCCCGCCATGGCGGCCCCGAGCACGCCCATCACGACCGGCAGAGACAGCGTCTGGAAGGCGACGATGGTGAAGGCCCGCTCGAGGCCGGCGTCGGGCGCCACCTTGATCGGGAACTCGCCGAGGAAGGTGTACGGGTTGGTTTTCAAGCAGATGGCGAAGTACACATCCCGGATCACCGGCGCCGGCCCCGACGGCGGCCCCGACCCGGACGTGACGCGGATGTCGAAATGGGGCCGGTGGCGGTCGTAGTGGCGCATCCAGGTGTCGACGGCGGCGTACAGGAAGAGCGGGTGCCCGGCGACGCGCTTCAGCGAGCCGCGCCGCTCGACCTGCTCGACCACCGCGGCGTCGAAGCCGAGGCCGGCGTGGAACACGAAGTAGCGGCCGTTGGCCTGGCCGAGCCCGATGCGCCGGATGGTCCGGGCCGGTTCTCGTAGCGCCACCACCAGCTCGCCGGCCGCCTTGACCGGGTGATTGGTGAACCCGATGGTGCGGGCGAAGACGTTGGTCGAGCCCCCGGGCAGCACGGCGAGGGCGGTGGCCGAGCCGGCCAGGCCGTTGGCCGCCTCGTTCAGGGTGCCGTCGCCCCCGAGCACGACGACAACGTCGTACCCGTCGGCCACCGCGCCCTTGGCCAGGCGGGAGGCGTGGCCCCGCCGGCTGGTTTCGACCACGGTGACGGAATGCGAGGCGGAGAGGGCCTCCTGCACCTGCACCTTTATCCGTGGCGTCACCGATGACGCCGCGACGTTGACCAGCAGGAGGAGCCGCACCCGAGCGCCCCCGACTCAGCGGCGGGGGAGCGGTTCAGGGCTCATCGTCGGACGCCGCCGCCCGGAGGTGGCCGAGGCTCTTGGCCAGCAGGCGGGACACATGCATCTGGCTGATGCCGAGGTGGTTGGCGATCTCCGACTGGGTCATGCCCTGGAAGAACCGCAGGTGGACGATCAGCTGCTCGCGCGGCGCCAGCCGCTGGAGCAGCGGGGCCAGCAGGGCCCGTCGCTCGGCGTCGGCCATCCCCGGGTCGTCGTCGCCCAGGTAGGTGGCGTAGGAGGGCGACTCCGCCTCCCCGCTCGGGGCGTCCAGTGAGGCGAACCGGTACGCCTGGCCCGCTTCCAGCGCCTCCAGCACCTCTTCCTCGGAGACCTGGACCTCGGCGGCCAACTCGGCGATGGTCGGCGAGTGGCCGAGCGTCTGGCCGAGGACGCCGATCACCTTGGTGAGGCGGAGATAGAGCTCCTGCATGCGCCGGGGGGCCCGCACCGCCCAGCCCTTGTCACGGAAATGACGCTTCAGCTCGCCCACGATGGTATGGGTGGCGTAGGTGGAGAACTCCACGCCCCGCTCGGGGTCGAAGCGGTCCACCGCCTTCACCAACCCCATCGAGGCGACCTGGATCAGGTCGTCGAGCGGCTCGCCCCGGTTGGCGAAGCGCCGGGCCAGGTACTCGGCCAGCCCGATGTGGGCGCCGACCAGTTCGTCGCGGAGGGCGCGGTCGTGCGAGACGGCAAACTGGACGAACTTGACCCGAAGCTCCTCGCGCTGAACTGGATCGGTGGTCATGCAGTGCCCGACGGGGCGACCGACGCCCCGTCGCCTTCGCCGCCGGCAGGGGTGCGTCGCTTGACCAGCCGGAACTTGGGACCATGGGCCCCCGATGTCAACTCGTAATCGTCCACCAACGCCGCCAGGATCACCTTCGACCATTCCGAGGTGGGGGGCGTGTCCCGGCCGTCCTCGAACGAGCCCTCGGCCAGCACTTCCAGCGAGTCCAGGTTCACCAGGAATCGGACCTTTACCATCCCCGGCCGCCCGCTCGCTCCCGTCAGGGTGAAGCACAGTTCGTCGATCGCCAGGCGCAGATCCTCCACCTGGTCATAGCTGAACCCGAGGCGGCTGCCGAGTCCGGCGGCGGTAACCCGCACAAATCGGAGGAACTCCGGCATGGCGGGAACGGCCAATCTCACTTCGTCGGGCGCCGTCACCCGTGGCAACCTACCATCGCGTATCGCCTGGCTACCGCCCCGCTACGGCGTCGGGCCGCCAGGTCCCCGTTTGCCGATAAGTTACTGACGGGTAGTATCCGCAGAGACGTCGCCGGCCGGCAGCACGGCCCCGAAAACGACGACCCAAGAGAGCCAAAGTGAGCGGCATGAACATCGCGGTGTGCGTCAAACAGATTCCCGATCCCGCCAGCCCCGGCAAGCTGGATCCGACCAGCCACACGTTGGACCGGACCGGCAAACTGGTCCTGGACCCCTCCGACGAGTACGGGGTGGAGATGGCCCTTCAGCTGGTCGACCAGGCGGGCGGGGGCGAGGTGACGCTGGTGTCGATGGCGCCCCACGCCGAGGTCAGCGGGCTGCGCACCGCCCTGGCCATGGGCGCGGCCAAGGCCATTCTGATCACCGACGACACCCTCCAGGGCGCCGACGCCCTCGGGACGGCCAAGGTGCTGGCCAAGGCGCTGGGCCGGGTGGGCGCCGATCTCATCCTGGCGGCCACCGAGTCGACCGACGGCTACACCGGCACGCTTCCCGTCCAGGTGGCGGAACTCCTGGGGCTGCCGTCCATCACCTTCGCCAAGCGCGTCCGCACCGAGAACGGCCGGGTCCTGGTCGACCGCCAGACCGAGGCGGGCTACGACGAGGTCGAGTGCCCGCTGCCCGCGGTGGTCACCGTGACCGCCGGCGTGGTGGAGCCCCGCTACCCGTCGTTCAAGGGCATCATGGCCGCCAAGTCGAAGCCCATCGACCAGCTCAAGGTGGGCGACCTCGACGTGCCCGCCGACCAGGTCGGCTGGGCCGGCGCCGGCCAGGAGATCGTGTCCGTGGCGCCCGCCGAGGCCCGCAAGGGGGGCGAGGTCGTGGTGGACGAGGGCGACGGTGCCGAGCGGATCGTGGCCTTCCTCGAGCAGCTGAAGGTGATCTGATGGCGCTGAACAGGATCCTGGTCGTCGCCGAGTTCTTCGCCGGGGCGCCGTTGGCCGCCAGCCTCGAACTCCTCACCAAGGCCCGGCAACTGGCCGACACCGTCGAGGCCGTCACCTGGGGCGACGATCCGCAATCGGTCGCGGCGCCGCTCGGGGCGTACGGCGCCCGCCGGGTGTATCACGCCGGCGAACTGGGAGGGAAGTTGCCGGGCGTGCCCGTGGCCGCAGCCATCGCCGCCCTGGTTCAGAGCGACGGGGCGCCCGATGCCATCCTCATTCCCACCACCTATGACGGGCGCGACATCGCCGGTCGCCTCTCCGCCCGGCTCGACCGGTCGGTGCTGACCAACGTGGTCGACCTGGTCGCCGACGACGGTGCGCTCGTTTCCGAGCACGCCATCTTCGGCGGCACCGAGATCCTGAACGCCCGCTTCACTGGACCCGCCCCGGCGATCTTCGTGGTCCGGTCCAAGTCGTTCGCCGCCGAGGAGGCCGATGAGGCGACGACGCCCGAGGTGATCGCGGTCACGCCCGGTGAGCTGGGCGCCGCCGACACCGCGACCATCACCGAGCGTCACGTCGAGGAGCGAACCGGACCCAAGCTGGACGAGGCGGCGGTCGTCGTCTCCGGTGGGCGGGGCCTGGGCGAGGCGGGCCGTTACCAACTCATCGAGGAACTGGCCAGACTGCTGCACGGCGCCCCCGGGGCGTCCCGGGCGATCGTCGACGCCGGCTGGGTGCCCTACGCCTACCAGGTCGGCCAGACCGGCAAGACCGTCAAGCCGACGGTGTACCTGGCGGCGGGGATCTCCGGGGCGACCCAGCACATGGTGGGGATGAAAGGGGCCAAGCACATCATCGCCATCAACAAGGATGCCGAGGCGCCCATCTTCTCCATTGCCGACCTCGGCATCGTGGGCGACGTCCAGAAGGTCCTGCCCAAGCTGGTCGAGGCGCTGAAGGCCCGCAGCTAGCTTGCCGCCCCTCGTCGAGCGGCCCCGGGCCGAGGCCGAGGTGGTGGCCGTCGTCCGCCAGGCGGCGGCGGCCGGGCGCCCGGTCACGCTGGAGCGGCCGCACGGCGATGAGGTCGGGATCGACCTGGGCGGCTACGGCCGGCTGCTGCGCGTTGACCGTGACCGCGGCCAGGCCACGGCCGAGGCGGGCATTTCCCTTCGCCGCCTCGGCGAAGCCCTCGGGGCGTGGGGGCTCTGTTTGGAAAATGGGGCCGGGGATGCCAGCCGGCGCCTCGGTTGGGCCGTGTCCTGGGCGGCCCACGGGACAGGGGCGGCGTTCGGCGGCCTCGTCAGCCAGATCAGCGCCTTGCGGCTGGTGACACCGCAGGGGGCGGCGGTGCGCTGCTCCGCCACCGAGGAACCCGAGATCTTCGCCGCCGCCCGGGCGGGCCTCGGTGCGGTGGGCGTGATCTCGACGGTGACGGTGCGCTGCCAGCCCGGTTTCAATCTCCACGTCACGTCGGCGACCGTCGACATCGACGAGGCCCTGGCCGATTTCGACACGCTGGCCGACGGCAACGACCACTTTCGCCTGACGTGGCGGCCGGGGCGCCGCCAGGCCCGCGTGACGACCGCCAACCGTACCGCCGAGCCGGCCGACGGGAGGCGGGTCGACCGGAGCTACCGCTGGTTCAACCGGGGCGGCGGCGCCGCCCGGCAGGGCATTGAGTACTCGCTGCCGCGAACGGCCGCCGGCCCGGTGCTGCACAGCTTGGTGGGGGCGAATCGGCCGGCGGGGAAGCGGCCCGATTTTCCCATCGTTGTCTCCGTGACCGCGGGCGATGACGTCCCGTTGTCGCCGGCGGAGGGGCGCCCCTCGGTGTACATCGCCGGCGTGGCCGGCCTCGACGGGCGGAGGCAATGGGTCCCCGGCCTCGACCCCGAGCCGTTCCGGTCCCTCTACCCCCGGTTCGGGCAGTGGGAGGCGGCGCGGGACCGCCTCGACCCGCAACGGCGCTTCGCCTACACCAGCGGCCAGGGGTAGGGGCGGTCGCCGGCGGGCTGGGGATAGACCCCGCGGTCGGCCGCCCGCGACGCCCGCCGCTGCACCGCCAGCCTCTCGGCGGGCGACAGCAGGGCCGCCAGCGTCGCCGGAGGGGCGACGGCCAGGCGCCGCAGGTCCTCCCGGAGGGCGGCGGGGATCTCCTCGCCGGCGAAATCCCAGATGACGGTGCGCAGCTTCGGGGCGACGTTGAAGCACAGGCCGTGGTCGATGCCCCAGATGCGGTCGTCGTGGTCGAGCAGACAGTGGCCGCCCTTGCGGTCGGCGTTGTTGGCGACCACGTCGAAGGCCGCCATGGCCTGCAGGGCCGGCCGGTGACGGGGTTCCTCGAGGAGGGTGAAGTAGTGCTCGTCGTAGTCGGCGTCGATGAAGCGCTGCAGCGACCCCTCGCCGAAGGGGGCCTCGGTGCGGACGATGGTCTCGGGGATGGGCGGCCAGCCGAGCGCCTCGGCCAGCCGGTAGGCGGCCGCCTCGCGCCGGTACAGCCCGTCAGGGAAGTCCCACAGCTCCCGCTCGCCGCGGTGGGGTTTGTAGATGGCCCGTAGCTCGGCGCTGCCCAGGCTGACGTTGACGAGGAAGGTGGCGTTCGAGCTCCAGGGCATGCGGCCCAAGATTTCGACCTCGCCGTCGGCGAGGACGCTCAGAGTGTCGGCGACCGGTTGCCGTTCGTCCGCGGGCACGCGTGATCCTCGGGGTCGAGCGGGAAGCCGCACAGCGGGCACAACGGCCGGCCCGCCTCGACCAGCTCCATGCCCCGACGGGCCAAGGCGGCAATTTGCGCCCGGGTGGCGCCGAAGCGGGCCAGACCGCCGGTGACCGCCGGCTCCCCCTCCTCGTCCACCTCGACGATCTCCTCGGCCATGAGGACGATCTGGCCACTGGCGGAGTCCTCCAGGACTCGCAGGGCGCCGATGGGCCACTCGGCGAGGACGGGCTCGGCCAGGTCGGGGGCGGGCACGGCGGTGGGCAGCACGTCGCGTACCAGCGGCAGGAGGCGCTCGGACAACACCCGGACCTGCTGCTTCTCGATTTTGAGGGTGACCAGCTGGGAGTCCTGACGGGCCTGGAGGTAGAAGGTCCGGTGGCCGGGCTCGCCCACCGCGCCCACGGTGAGGTGGTCCACCGCGGGAAGGTCGAAGCTGGAACTCATGATGGGCGCAGGTCGCCGAGGCCGCCCGTCGAGTTCACGGTTATGACCACCGGCCCGGTTGGGGAGTAGCTGATGGCGGTCACCGAGCAGGTTGAGATGACGATGCGTTGGAACAGGTCCAGGTGGCTGCCGAGGGCGTCGGATACTGCCACCTTGATGGGGTCGGCGTGGGCCACGGCCACGATCGCCTCGCCGGGGTGGCGGCGGCAGAGGGCCGCCACGGTGTCGGCCATGCGGCCCCGCATGGCGCTGAAGGACTCGCCGCCGGGGAACTGGAATCCGCTGGGGTAGCGCTGCACGGCGCTCCACTCGGGGAGCTTGCGCAGCGCCTTCAGTTCGGCGCCGGTCCACTCGCCGAAGTCCATCTCGATGAGGCCCTTGACGATGTTGACCTTGAGACCGAGGCGCGTGGCGATGGGCGCCGCCGTCTCGCGGGCCCGCTCCATCGGGGAGGCGTACACCGCCGCGATCCGCAGCCCCTTGGGACGGCCGCGGCCGTTGGCGGTCGCGTCGGCCGGCGGCCCCTCCGCGGCCAGCGCGGCCAGGCGGCCGGCGACTCCCTCGGCCTCGCCCCGGCCCTTGTCGGCCAGGTGGAGGCCGGGAGCCCGGCCGGGCAGGACCTGACCGGTGGTCGGCGTGGTGCCGTGGCGGACGAACAGGATGAGGGTGGCGGCGGGCGCCTTGGGCCGGGCTTTGCGGGTTGCAGGGGTCTTGGCCGGCGCCTCGTCAGTCGTTGACATCCGCCGTCAACCTACCGTGTCGGCTGTGACTGCCCGCCCCGACTCGCTGAACCAGGTCGCTGCCGAGGTGGTGTCGTGCACCGCCTGTCCCCGGCTGGTCGCCTGGCGGGAGCAGGTGGCGGTGGAGAAGCGGGCCGCCTTCGCCGGCGAGGAGTATTGGGGCCGGCCGGTGCCCGGCTTCGGTGATCCCGCCGCCCGCCTGCTGGTCGCCGGGCTGGCACCCGCCGCCCACGGGGGCAACCGGACGGGGCGGGTGTTCACCGGCGACCGCTCCGGTGACTGGCTGTTCGCCGCCTTGTGGCGGGCGGGGTACGCCAACCAGCCGACCAGCGTGGCCGCCGACGACGGTCTGCGGCTGGCGGACTGCTACGTGAGCGCTGCCGTCCGTTGCGCCCCGCCAGCGAACAAGCCCAGCCCCGAGGAGCGTGACCGCTGCTTGCCCTACCTCGGCCGGGAGATCGCCCTGCTCCCCCAGCTGGCGGTGATCGTGGTGCTGGGCCGCTTTGCCTTCGACGCGGTGAGCCGCCTGGTCGGCGTGGTGGAGCGGCCCCGACCCGCATTCGGCCACCTGGTGGAGGTCCACGCCCGGCACCCCGAGGTCACGGTCGTCTGTTCATTTCACCCCAGCCAGCAGAACACCTTCACCGGCAAGCTGACCGCCCCGATGCTCGACGCCGTCTTCACCCGGTCGCGGGAACTGACCGCAGCTCCTTGAAGGTGGCGGTGCGGTCGCGGCCCGCCTGTTTCGCCTGGTACATGCTCAGGTCGGCGTGGGCGACCACGTCGCTGGCGCGCTGGCCCGGGACGTCGAAGAAGGCAACGCCCACGCTGGCGGTGGTGTGCCCGGCCCCACCGCCGAAGAAGACGGCGGCGTGGGCGCGCACGGCGCGCACGATCTTGTCGGCCACCGTTTGCGCCTCTTGGGCGGTGGCACGGGGAAGGAGGACGGCGAACTCGTCGCCCCCCCACCGGGCGACCACGTCGTTGTAGCGCACGGTGCCGCGGAGGCGGTCCGCCACCGAGACGATGAGCTCGTCACCGGCCTGGTGGCCCAGCGTGTCGTTGACCTGCTTGAAGTTGTCCAGGTCGACGACGAGGAGGGCGCCGACCGGGCCGTGCTTGGCGACGTGGGCGACCTGGCGTTCGAGTTGAGCGTCGAAACCTCGCCGGTTCAGGAGGCCGGTGAGGGGATCATGGTCGACCAGCTCCTCCAGTTGGTGCTCGAACCGTTTGCGATCGGTGATGTCGAGGTAGTGGGTCAGCATGTGGGTGACCCGGCCGCCGTCGATCGTCACCGGGGCCACGGACACCGCCACCCAAACGGGAAGGCCGTCGGCACGCACGAAGCGCCGTTCCACCCGGATGTGGCTGACCTCCCGCGAGACCATCTTCCGTATCAGCAAGCCGATCTCGTCCGCCTCGTCCGGGTGGCACAAGGTACGCACCGATGCACCGATCAAATTCTCCCGACGGTGGCCGAAGAGTTCGCAGAGGGCGCCGTTAACCTTGAGGTACCGGCCTTCCAGGTCCACCTCCGCCATGGGGACCGGGGCGGAATCGAAGGCGATCCGCCACCGCCGCTCCGACTCCTCGAGGGCGTGGGCCTCCGCCGCCAGGCGGCGGTGCTCGACCGCGACCCGCCGGGCCGCGACCAGCCGTGCGTGCAGCTCGGCGGGAAGGAACGGCTTGACCAGGTAGTCCTGGGCGCCGGCCAGCAGGAGTCGGCTCACCTCGCCGTGGTCGGAGCGGCCGGACAGGACGACGACCGGCACCCAGGCGGTGCGTTCCGTCTGCTTCAATTCGGCCAGCACCGAGAAGCCGTCGGCGTCGGGGAGGCCCAGATCGAGCAGGACGACGTCTGGGTCAACCGTCTCCATCGCTCGCAGCCCTTCGGCCGCGGTGGCCGCTTCCGCCACCTCCCAGCCCGCCCCGTCGAGCACGATCCGGGCGGCGAGACGGACGACCTCGCTATCTTCGACCACGAGCACCCGCGGCGGCGCGGTCACCGCGGCACTGCCGAGACATGGCTAGCCATGGGGCCACTATCGACCGCCCTTAACCTCGCCTTTAGAACTAGGTGTCGGCCGCGGCCTTCTTCTTGGGCTTCGGCGGCGGGACCCCAACCTTGGGAAAGGGCAGGGCCTGATCGGGCCAGCGCCGGCGGGACACGATCGACAGCTTCCGCAGCAGCTCGATGGCGCCGGGGTCGTCGTCGCCGGGCCGGCCCTCGATCGTGCCGTCCTCCAGCATCTTGATCAGGATCTCCCGGCCGAGGTCGGTGCGCACGATGGTGAGCGTCCAGTCGTTGAACGCCCCGATGCCGCCGGTCGAGATGTCGGCGTGCTCGGCGGCGAAGTCCGGGCAGGTCTTGCAGCCGTCGCGGGTCCAGGCGTGGCACTCCTTGAGGTTGACCTCGTGGTAGCTGCCGTCTTTCATCCAGATCTGGAAGACGCCCTTGATGTTCATCTTGACCATGTCCTGCTTGCGCAGGCCGTACTTGGCCTCGAACAGCTCCTCGAAAATGGCGTCGTCGAAGGTCTTGGAGCACAGCAGCCCGATGTTGAGGGCGAAGCGGCGCGCCGGTTTGCCGGCCTTGCGGGACTTCATGGCCGGCGGCACCGAGCTCTGGCAGCTCATGCCCACCAGGGCCAGCTTCTCCGCCCCCAGTTCCACCGCCTCGGCATAGGCCATGGTGTTCGCCGAGTAGGTGTAGCGCGAGCCGGCGGCCGCCAGGATCTCCTCTCGAGTGCGGGCCACGCCGGGGATCGCCTTCCACGACGACCCGTCGCCCTCGAGGTAGGAGACGAGGGCGGCGTCGATGTATCCGTGCTCGAGGCACCACAGGAGAATGGCGGAGACCAGGCCCCCGTCCTGACCCTTCTGGTGGATCTCCTTATCGGCGGCGCGGGCCAGGATGATGTCCTTCGACACCCCGTCCATCTCGTCGGGCTGGCGCTCGCGGCCGAACAGGAACGAGTCGATCTCCGGTTCCCAGGCCCGGAAACGGGGGCAGGCCCGGGTGCAGCTGGTGCAGCCGCGGTCGCCGTGGCCGCATCCGGCCGGCCCGCCTTCGGCCTCCAGGTGGAATGGCTTGTACACGCCGTTGGTGTCGTCGTAGCCGAGGACGTCGTACGGGCAGGCGACGACGCAGCCGGCGCAGCCCGTGCACAGACCACTGGTGACCACCTCGTCGAACAGGTGCGCCCAGTGTGCCTGCCACCGCGGCTTGACGGGGGGCTCGGCGGTTTCCGGCGACGGGGGCATGGCCGTCGAGCGTAGCGGTGGTCCGCCCGTTGGCGACCCGGCCGGGACCGGTACCGTCGGTCCGTGCCGGAACTGGCCGAGGTCGAAAAGTACCGTCAGCTGGCCGCGGCCCAGGCTCTCGGTCGCCCCATCGCCCGGGTGGTCGCACCCGACGCCTGGTACCTCAAGGGCGGGTTGACGGCCGACGCCCTGGTGCCGGCCCTCGTCGGCCGGCGCCTGGTGGGCGCCGACCGCCGGGGCAAGCTCCTCCTGCTGCCCACCAGCGACGACGGGCCGGTCCTCGGGCTGCGCTTCGGCATGAGCGGCCATCTCATCGTCGATGACACCGTCGGCGTCCCCGACCTGGTCTACTCGTCGAATCGCCCCGAGGTGCGGTGGGACCGATTCGCCCTCGACTTCGCCGACGGGGGACGCCTGGCCATGCGGGACCCCCGCCGCCTGGGCGGCGTGACCCTTGACCCCGGGCTCACCCATCTCGGCCCCGACGCCCTCACCGTCACCCTCGGCCAGCTCCGCCGGGCCCTGGAACCGGGCCGCCGCCCGCCCGTCCCGGCCGGCCGCGCGCCGGCGGCGCAGGCGCCGGACGCGGTGATCAGCCGGACGGCGCTGAAGGCCCGGCTCATGGATCAGTCCCGGCTGGCCGGCGTGGGAAACCTGGCGGCCGACGAGATCTTGTGGCGGGCCGCCCTCGACCCCACCAGACCGGCGGCGTCGCTGAGCGACGCCGAGCTCCGCCGCTTGCACCGCACCGTCCGCTCCACCCTGGCCGACCTGCTCGCCAAGGGCGGTTCCCACACTGGTGACCTCATGCCCGAGCGTCACCCCGGTGGCGTGTGCCCCAAGGACGGAACGCCGCTGCGGCGGGCCACCGTGGCCACCCGCACCACCTGGTGGTGCCCGCTTCACCAGCGCTAAACCGAGCTTCGGCGAATTTCCTAATTCGGGCGGGCGGGTGGGTGTTGGACCGTCGCGGCACTGGGTAGGACAGCCCCTGCAAGGGAGTCACAAGGAGATCAGGCGGAGATGACCATGACCAGCGCACGAGACATCATGAACGCGAATCCCGAGATCATCAGCATTGACCAGACCGTGGCCCAGGCGGCCAAGACGATGGCGGAGAAGGGGATCGGGGCGGCGCCGATCTGCAACTCCGAGGGTCGGCTGCAGGGGATGCTGACCGACCGCGACATCGTCACCAAGGTCATCGCGGCCGGCAAGGATCCGGCGCAGACCAAGGTCGCCGAGGTGGCCCAGGGCACCGAGGTCGTCACCATCGGCGCCGACGACTCCGTCGACGAGGCGCTGCGCACCATGAAGGACCACAAGGTCAGGCGGCTGCCGGTCATCGACGGCGATCGCGTGGTCGGGATGATCAGCCAGGGCGACCTCGCCCAGCATCTCCCCGACGACAAGGTGGGCGATCTGGTCGAGGCGATCTCCGCCACTCCCGAGTAACCCGGTGGCGACGACCGGCGACCCGGTCGCCGATCTGTTCCTCCGAACGGGGCACACCCTGGCGGTTGCCGAATCCCTCACCGGGGGCCGGCTGTCGAGCACCTTCGCCGAGCGGCCCCGGGCCTCCGACTGGTACCGCGGGGCGGTGGTGGCGTACTCCTCCGAGGTAAAGCACCGGCTGCTCGGCGTTCATGGCCCGGTGGTGTCCGAGGAAGCGGCCGTGGCCATGGCCCAAGGAGTGGCCAAGATCCTCGACGCCACGGCGGCGGTGGCGGTCACCGGTGTCGGCGGCCCCGATCCGCAGGAGGGTCAGCCGCCGGGCACCGTGTGGGTGGGGCTGTACGTGGACGGCCATGGCGTCGCCACCCTCCTCTCCATCACGGGCAGTCCCGAGGAGATCGTCGAGGCGACCTGCCGGCAGAGCTCGGACCTACTCATGGGGCAACTCGACGATCACGGATCCGGCCAAGCGAGCCGCTGATCGGGGAGTCCCGCCTCCCGGGGACCTAGGCGAGCGCCGATCGGGCCCAACGGCCAGCGCTACGGCACGAGCCCGCCGGCGGCCCGGGCGCGCTCGGCGGCGGCGAGGACCTCGTCGACGGTGATGGCCACGAGCCCGGGATCCACCCGGTCGCCGTGCGGGTCGCCCCGGCGGCCCGCCCAGAGGGCGACGTGTTGGGGCCGATCGGGCGGAGGCCCCCATTCCGATGGGGGCACCGGCCCGAAGAGCACCACCGACGGCCGGCCGAAGGCGGTCGCCAGGTGGGCGATGCCGGTGTCGCCCGAAAGCACCAGCCCGGCGGCGCACACGACGGCGGCCAACTCGACCACGCTGGTCCGGCCGGCCAGGCAAGCGTCCGGGGGAAGCCCTGCCTTTCGGGCGATGCACTGGCCGAGCTCCCAATCCGTCAGCGAGCCGGTGAGGACGACGGTACGGCCGGCGGCCATCTGGCGGCGAGCCACCTCCGCCCAGCGGTCCGCCGGCCAGCGGCGGGCGGCGCTGGCGGCGCCGGGATGGATCACGGTGGCCTCGCGGGCCACCGCCGGCGCCGCGAGTGGCGGCGGCGGCAGGTCCAGCCGGGTCGGGTCGGCGGGTATGCCATGCTCGGCCAGCATCCGGCACCACCGGTGGACCTCGTGTTCCCCGGGCTCCCACTGCGGCCCGGCCATTCCGGCGGCCCGGTTGGCGAAGGCGATGAGCTGGCCAGGCCGGGTGGCGAGCAGCACTCGGTGGCTTTCCGGCCCGCGGCCGTGCAGGTTGACGGCGGTGGCCGGCGCCCGGCCCACCGGCAGGGCCTCCAGGCCGGGGACGGCAATGACCTGGTCGGCCACGTCGAGGAGCGACGCCAACTGGTGGACATTCGAGCTCGTCGCCAGGGTGATGCGGTCGTCGGCGAACGCGTCGCGCAGGGCGCGCAGGGCCGGCAGCCCGGCGAGCAGGTCGCCGAGTCCGAGGGCGCGCAGGACGACGACCTCGGACGGGCGGGCTACGGCCAGGAGGACTCCTGCGACGGAGTGACGATCAGCTCGCGGACCTCGCAGCCGGGCGGCTGGGCCAGGGCGAACAGGACCGCCGCCGCCACGTCCTCGGGCCGGTTCAGCTTGGCGTCGGGGCCGGGACGGTACTGCTCGTCGCGCCCGTCGAAGAAGGCCGTCTCCATGCCGCCGGGGATGAGCAGCGTCACCCCGACGCGGCCCGCCAGTTCCAGGGTCAGGGCACGGGTCATGCCGACGATGCCGAACTTGCTGGCGCAATACGCGCTGGCGTCGGGAAGGGCCCGCATGCCGAGCGTCGAGGCGACGGTGACGACGGTGCCGTGGCTGCGGCGGAGATACGGCAGGGCGGCCCGGATGACCGCCACCGTCCCGAGCAGGTTGACCTTGACGACCCGGTCCCAGACGTCGCCGGGGACGGCGTCGAGGGGGCCGCAGGCGTCGGTGCCGGCGGCGGTGACCACGGCGTCAAGGCCGCCGGCGCCGGTGGCCAGGCGGTCGACTGCGGCCTCGGCGGCCCGGCCGTCCGACAGGTCGACCAGCTCGTGGGCGACGCCGGCCACGGGCGGGTGCAGGTCGAGGCACAGCGGTGTACCGCCGGCGTCGGCCACCGCGGCCACGATCGCGGCGCCGAGGCCCGACGCCCCGCCGGTTACCAAAACGGTTCCCGGCCCCTGCGGGCGGTCATCAGGGTGGCGATTAGTGGTGGGCAAGGCGAATGGCCTCCTTCACGACACGGGTCGTGGAACGACCCTCGAGACACGGCAACACGATGGCTTGGCCACCCCACTCGGCCAGGAGCGGCGCCTCGGGCAGGGTGGCGGCCGAGTAATCGGCACCCTTGGCGAAGACATGGGGCCGCAGCCGGCGAAGCGCCTCGACGGGGGTGTCCTCGTCGAAGATCTCCACCTCGTCGACGCAGCCGAGGGCGAGCAGCACCGCCCGGCGGTCCTCCTGGGACTGGAGGGGCCGGCGGGGACCCTTCAGCCGGCGCACCGACGCGTCGGAGTTGAGGCACACGATGAGGCAGTCGCCTTGGGCCCGGGCGGCGGCGAGGAGGGCGACGTGGCCGGCGTGGAGAATGTCGAAGCAGCCGCCGGTCGCGGCCACCGTTCCCCCCGCCGCCCGGACCCGCCGGGCCAGCGCCACCGCCGCGCCGCCGGCCGACGGCCCGTCGGCTGGGCCGGCCGACGGCTCCGCCGTCCGGCCCGGGTGCTCGTCGGCGAGGTTCGCGGGGCGGGCCAGGCGGGCCGCCCCGCCGGCCGCCACGAACGCCGACGCCGCGCCCACCGCGCCGAGGACGGCCTCGGAGAGCACCGCACCATCGGCCAGCAGGCAGGCGGCGGCGGCCGCGAACTGGTCGCCGGCGCCGCACGGGTCGCCGGCGCCGACGGCGGGCGCGGGCACGACGAGCGGTGGCTCGGTGGTCCCCGTCACCAGCACCGCGCCCCGCCGGCCCAGGGTGATGGCGACTCCCGACGCCTGCCAGGCGCGCGCCGCGGCCCGGCCGGCCTCGGTCACCGCGGCCAGGGACGACTGGGCGTCAACGCCGGCTTCGGCGGCGTTGGGGGTCACCAGCTGGGCGCCCGCGACCGGCGCCGCGCCGCGGGGATGGGGATCCCAGACAAGGGGGCGGCGCCCCTCCCCGGTGGCCGCCAGCGCCGCTCGGACGCCGCCGTCGGCCGCCACGCCCCGCCCATAGTCGGAGACGAGGATCGCCGCCGCCTCGCCGATCGCCGTCGACGCCGCGGGGGTCAGCGGCCCGGGTCGCACGGTGGGGGCACCGGAATCCATGCGCACCAGCACCTGGCCGCGGGCGCCGACCCGAACCTTCTCGGCGGTGGGGCCGTCGGCGCCGAGATCCAAGACTTCCACGCCGGCGTCGCGGAGCAGGGCCCGGAGCCGTGAGCCGGCCGGGTCGCAGGCCAGGGCCGTGACCAGGCGGACGGGCCGGCCGATGCGGGCCAGGAGCAGGGCGGCGAGGCCGGCGCCACCGGGACGGATCCGTTCGAGTACGTCGTCGAGGACCGGTACGGGGGCGTCGGGGCACAGGCGGCGGGCCTCGCCCATGAGATCGCGATCCAGCAGGGCGTCGCCTACCACGGTGATCGGGCCGCTCACCGGCACACCTGCTCGTCGAGCAGCTCGCACAGCAGGTGGACCGCCACCAGGTGGACCTCCTGCACGGTGGCGGTGCTGGCCGCCTCGACCGCGAGCGCGTCATCGGCGACGGTATGCAGTGGGTTGGGGGCGGGCCCGGTCAGCGCCCAGGTCCGCAGCCCGAGCCGGCGGGCGGAGCGGACGGCGGCCACCACGTTGGGGCTGTGCCCGGACGTGGACAGGGCGACCAGCACGTCACCGGGACGGCCGTGGGCCATCACCTGACGGCCGAACACCTCGTCGACGCCGTAATCGTTGGCGATGGCGGTGACGCTCGACGTGTCGGCGTGGAGGGCCAGGGCGCTGAAAGGTTGCCGCTCGGTGCAATAGCGCCCGACCAGCTCGCTGGTCAGGTGTTGGGCCTGGGCGGCGCTGCCGCCGTTGCCCACCGCCAGGAGGCGGCCGCCGCCGGTCAGCACCGACGCCAGGTCGCGAGCCCACCGGGGCAGCGGCCCCAGGTCGGAGTACAGCGCCTCCAGCGCCTGGCTCAGGGCGGCCAGATGGCCCCGCGCCCCAGTCGGGGTGGGCGCCCCCGGGCCGCGGGGAACCAGCGGGGTGGTCGTCATCTCGGCACCGACACCGAGACGGAGTCGCGGCGGACCAGCGACTGGTACACCCGGTGGGTGGCGGCGGCCACCGTCTCCCACCGGTACCGCTCCCGAACCCGAGCGGTCCCGGCCTCGCCCATGGCCGCCCGATCCTCGGGTCGCGCCAGCAGCCAGGCGAGGGCGTCCGAGAGCTGTTTCGGCGCTCGGGGGGGCACCAGCAGGCCGGTCACGCCGTCGAGCACGGTGTCGATGTGCCCCCCGACGGCCGTGGCCACCACCGGCACGCCGCAGGCCTGGGCCTCCAGGGCCACGATCCCGAACGGCTCGTACCACGGGGCGCAGGCCACGACATCGGCAGAACGGAGAAGCGCCGGCACCTTGGCCCGCTCGACCTGGCCCTGCAAATCGACCCGGTGGGCCACGCCCCACTCGGCCGCCACCCGGCGCAGCCGGCGGACGTCGGCGTCGCCGTCCCGGTGGTTCGGGGGCGGCCCGCCGGCCACGACCAACTCGGTGCCGGGCAGAACGGAAAGGGCCTCGATGACGTTGCCGATTCCTTTGCGCTCGACCAGCCGGCTGACGACGACGATGCGGGGGCGCGGCTGGAAGCGGGCGCGGGGCGCCTGCGGTCCCGTCGGGGAGAAGAGGTCAGTGTCCACCCCGCACGGCACCACCGAGATCCGGCTGCGGTCGGCGCCCAGCCGGCACAGCTCGAAGACCTCGTCGGTGCAGGTGGCGATGACCTGATCGGCGCGGCGGAGGATGGCCCGCTCGACCGCCTGGCGTTCCTTCGGGCTGGTGTCCTTGACGCCCTGGTGGCGGCGTTTGACCGCGCCCAGGGCGTGGAAGGTCTGGACGACCGGGAGCCCGAGGCGGTTGCCGGCGGTGAGGGAGGCCCACCCCGACATCCAGAAGTGGGCGTGGACGATGTCGGGGCGCTCCCCCGACCAGCGGCGGTGCAGCTGGTCGGCGAAGGTCGCCATGTAGGGAAAGAGGTTGTCCTTGGGGATGGGACGGGGCGGCCCGGCGTCGATGTGGTCCACGATCACGCCGGGGGCCAGCTCGACCTGGTCCGGCAGGCTGGCGGCGTCGCGCCGGGTGTGGACGACCACCTCGGCGCCCTGCCGGGCCAGGCCTCGGGCCAGCTCGGCGACGTGGACGTTCTGACCGCCGGCGTCCACCCCGCCCACGGCGGACAGGGGGCTGGCGTGGTCCGATACCAGGGCGATCCTCATCGCACGACCTCCGAGAACAGGTGGTTCCAATCGGCCACGAACCGGTCCAGGCCGAAACGGGCCAGCGCCGCCCGGCGGGCCGCCTTGCCCGCCAGCGCTGCCTCCTCGGCGTCGCCCGCCAACCGCCGCAGCCCGGCGCTCAGGACGTCGAGGTCGGTGGAGACCACCCCCGCCTCGGCGGGTACGGCGTCGGCGACGGCGGTGGTGGCCAGGGCCACGACGGGCAGCCCCAGGTGCATGGCTTCGATCAGCGCCAGCCCAAGCGATGTCCAGCGCACCGGGTGGACGTAGACCCGGCGCCGGGCCATCTCCCGGTGGAGGCGCTGCTGGGGCAGGTCGACGCCACCCAGGGGCTCGCTCTGCATGCCGAACAGGTCGATCGGGACGCCGGAGCGCGCCGCCAGGAGGGGGAGGAGGTCGGCCCCGGTGACCCGCGCCCGGCGGACCGGCTCGTTGATGACCGCCACCGCCCGCTCCTCGGTCCCCGGACCGACATCGCCGGGATCGACGACGCCGTGCTCGATCACCACCGTGGTCGCCGTCCCGGTATCCCAGAACAGGCGGTTGAAGTGGGTCACGTGCACGATCGTCACCGCGGGGTCGTCCGCCAGCGGGTGGCGCAGTTCGGCGATGCGTCCCTGCGGGGCGTTGTGTTCCAGGTACACGGCGGGAACGTCGACGCCGAGGCGGCGGCCGCCGAGCCACGCCTCGGCCAGTGCCAGCTCCTCGGGCCGCTGCAGGACCACCAGGTCCACCGCCGCCTCCACCGCCTCGGCGGGGGTGACCTCGACGGCGTTGGCGGGCCAGTCCCACGTGCGGGCCCGACCTCGCCCGTAGGGGCCCCGTCCGGGGAGGGTCGGCAGGAGGAACTGGTGCCCCGACCGCAGCAGTGCCGTTTGGTAGGAGCCGTGGACATGCCACATGAAGATCCGCAGGCCGCTCACGCCGCGGCCCGCGGGGTGGGGGCGATCTGGTCCAGGGCGGCGAGGATGTCGCCGGCGCTGACCGCGGCGGTGCAGGGCTGGCCGAGGATCGGGCAGGATCGGCTGCGGCAGTGGCGGCACGAGATGTCCTGGTCGCCGACGACGACCACGGGGACCCCCCAGGGATGCCAGGCGGCGAGGGGAACGGTGGGCGCGAAGACCGACACCACCGGTGTACCGACGGCCGCGGCCAGGTGGGCCGGCCCGGTGTTGCCGACCACCACCGCCGTCGCCCCGGCCAGCACCCCGGCCAGGGCGGGGAGATCCGTGGCCCCGGCCAGGTTGATCGTGCCGTCGGGCCATGGCCAATCGGCGGCCCATTCGCGGCCGCCGCCCGTGATGACCACCTGGCGGCCGGTGGCCAGCACGGCAGTAGCCACCTCGACGGCCAGCGCCGCCGGTACCGACCGGGCGGGCACGGATGCACCGGGGTGGATGACGACGTACTCACCGCTCGGGCGGGCGCCCGCCCCCGGTGGCACCACGATGGCCAGGCGGCGCTCGTCGCCCGCCGGCAGGTGGTACCCGAGGGTCGCCACCAGCGACAGGTTGCGCTCCACCTCGTGGCGGTCGTCGGGGACCCGGTGGCGCACGTCGAGCAGGGTGCCGGGATAGTCCTCGCTGATGGCGGCGATGCACGGCACCCCGGCCAGCCGCAGCAGGAGGGCCAGCGGCAGCGGCGACTGGTGGAACGAGGTCATGATGACCGCCTGGTCGGGAGCCAGGGCGGCCATGTCGGCCACGAACGCCCCGACGGCGGCGGCGTCGACCGGTGGCGCCGGGGCGGAGATCCACGGAGCCTCGAAGGTCCGGATTCCCGTCACACCGGGAAGCAGGGCCGCAGCCCCGGCGGCCGCCGGCCGGCACAGGTAGGTCACGTCGGCGCCGGAGGCCGCCACCGCCCGTACCGCCGGGCCGGTGAGCAGGACGTCTCCGTCGTTGTCGAGCCGGGCCACCACGACATGCATCAGCGCCCTCCCAGGACGAGCCGGACGGCGCCGTCGAGGTCAGCCGCCACCTCGGCCGCCGATTGCACCTCGTCGGGCCGCGTCGCCGCCGTCGGCACGAGAATGCCGCGGGCGCCGGCCCGACGGGCGGCTTCCATGTCGGCGGCGATATCCCCGACGACCACCACGTTGGCCGGGTCGACCTGAAGTCGGTCGGCCGCTTGCAGCACCAGTCCCGGGGCGGGCTTGCGGCAGTCGCAGCCGTCCTCGTCGCCGTGCGGACAGACCAGCCACGGCCCGAGCGGGCCGAGCAGGTCCTCCACCTGGCGGTTGACGGCCTCGACCGCCCCGAGGGTCAGCAGGCCGCGCGCCACGCCACTCTGGTTGGAGACCACGGCGGTCGGGACGCCGGCGGCCCGGAGCCGGTCGAGGGCGCGGCGGGCTCCGGGCATCGGGACGACCCGATCGGGGTCCCCGTTGTACGGCACGTCGACGACCAGGGTGCCGTCCCGGTCGAACAGCACCGCCGCCGGGGGCGGCACCGGCGGGCGGAGGCGCGACGGGAGGGTGAGCCAGCCCCGAAGCCAGTGCCCGGTGGCGGCGGCGGGCAGGACGGCACTGGTTGCCACCATGGTCAGCACCTCGTCGGCGGTGCGCGGTCCCGGTGCGATCCGCGCCGCCGCCAGCTCGGCGGTGGCCGCCAGCCAGGCGATGCCGGCGCCGGCCGCCAGCCGGCGGTGCCCGGTCACCACGCACCCCACGGCGGCCGCCCCGGCGGCGGTGGTGACCAGGTGGCGGCCCCGCCGCCCCTTCGGGATGCCGAGCCGGGCGCGCCAGTGGCGGCCGTAGAGGACCCGCAGGAGGACGTCGTCGGCGTTGCCCGCCTGGCGGCGGACGCTTACCCACCGGGTGGCAGGGCGCACCGGGTGGGCGGTCACCCGGCTACCGTCGACCAGCGTCCACCCGGCCGCCGAGACTCGGGAGGCGAGGTCGGCGTCTTCGCGGTAGGCCCGGGGGAACCGCTCGTCGAAACCCCCGACCGCGGCCAGCGCCGCCCGCCGGTAGGCCATGTCGGCGGTGATCCACCGGGCGATGGCCAGCCCGGCGACGTCGCGCTCGTAGTCCGTGGGCCGGCGCGCCAGCGGCAGGGGTACCGTGATCCGCCCCTGCGAGCCGCCGACGGTGTGGTCGAGCGCGACCAGGTCGGTGGCCAGCGCGGCGAACCAGCCCGCCTCGGGAACGACGTCGTCGTCGAGGAACGCCACCCACTCGGCCCGGCCCGCCCGCCAGCCGGCGTTGCGGGCGGCGGCCGGTCCCCGGGCCGGCCCGGGGACCACCTGGGCCCACGCCGGCACGGGGAGCGGCGCCCGGCGATCGGGCCGGTCGTCGACCACGAGGACCCGGCCGGGCACCGGTGCGTCGGCGGCCAATGCCCCGAGCAGCGTCTGCAGCGACGGCCGGCCCACCGTGGGCACCACGATGTCGACCTCGGGGGTCATGGGCATGGGGGCCGCCGGACCAGGAACGGGCCGAGGCACAGCACGTCGACGGGCGCCGACCCGAAACATTCCAGGGCGTCACGGGGGGAGTCCACCATCGGCCGCCCGGCGGTGTTGAGGCTCGTATTGACGACGACCGGGAGGCCGGTGCGGGCCGCGAAGCCCTGCAGCAGCCGGCCAAGCAGGGGGTCGGCGACCGGATCCACCGTCTGGATGCGGGCGGTGCCATCGACGTGGACGACCGCCGGGATTCGCGACAACCACTCCGTTGCCACCCGATGGGTGAACAGCATGTAGGGACTGGGCAGGGGCCCGTCGAAGATTTCCGCCGCCCGCGCCGCCAGCACCATGGGCGCCACGGGCCGGAACTGCTCCCGGCCTTTGACATCGTTGAGCCGCTCCACGTTGCCGGGGTGGCCGGGGTGGGCCAGCAGGCTGCGGCACCCGAGGGCTCGGGGCCCGAACTCGCTGCGACCCTGGAACCAGGCGACGATGCCGTTGGCGGCCAGGGCTTCGGCGGCGGCGGCGGCGATGTCGGGCGGACGGTCGTAGGGCACGCGGGCGGCCACCAGCGAGGCCTCCAACTCGTCGTCGCCCCACCCCCGGCCGAGGTCGGCGCCGGCCATGGGCGCCACCGGCTCGCCCAGGGCCTGGGCCACGTACAACGCCCCGCCGAGGGCAGTGCCGGCGTCGCCCGCCGCCGGTTGCACCCAGACGGTGTCGAACGGCCCCTGCTCGGCCAGTCGAGAGTTGGCCACGCAGTTCAGGGCCACGCCGCCGGCCATAGTGAGGACCCGGTCGCCCGTCCGACCATGCAGCCAGCCGGCCAGGTCGAGCAGGACCTCCTCCAACCTGGTTTGGACGCTGGCCGCCAGGTTGGCATGCTCGGGCTGGAATTCCTCGCCGGGCGCCCGCCGCTTGGCCAGCGACGACCAGTCAATCGGGTCGATATGGAAGCCGCCGTCGCCGGTGGCACGGACGAGCTGGCGCAGCTCCCCGAGGAGGGTCGCCTGGCCGTAGCTGGCCAGCGCCATCACCTTGTACTCGTCGCAGGAGCGGAGGAAGCCAAGATGCTCGGTGACCTCCTCGTACATCAGTCCGAGGGAGTGGGGCAGGTCCTGGGTGGCCAGCACGTCGAGCTCGCCGCCCCGGGCCCGGCCGGCCAGAGACGACGCTCGCTCGCCGCGGCCGTCGAGGACCAGGACGCTGGAGTCGCCAAAGGGGGCAGCCAGATGCGCCGAGGCGGCGTGGGCCAGGTGGTGGCCGACGAAGGTGACGGTCCCCGGGTCCAGGCCGGGGAGGGCAGTTTGGAGGAAAAAGGGGGCTCGGGCGGCGTACAGGGTTCGCAGCCCTTCCCAGCCGTCGGCGACCACGTCGGGGCCGGGTGGGCCGGCGAGGGCGGGATCATACGAGTACGCCACGGCGTCCAGGTCACCGGCGTCGATGCCGGCCGCCTCCAGGCACCAGCGGGCGGCGAGCTCGGGCACCTCCCAGGTGGCGAAGGGCACGGGCCGCTTGCCGTGCTTGCGGCGCGAGAACCGCTCCTCCTCGGCCGCCGCGACCACGGTGCCGTCGACCACCAGCGCCGCCGCCGGGTCGTGGAAGACCGCGTTGATGCCCAGGACCCGCACGGGGTTCGTCCTTTCGCCGCCCCGAATTGTCCCCTGACTGTTCAAGGGGATGCGCGTCCAATACCCCTGAGCGTCGGCGGGGCAAACCACACCAAGAAAATCACAAGAAGAGAATTCCGGCCCGGCGGGTACGGCTTCACCGTGACTTCCGTCGATGTCGTGATCGTCACCCGCGATCGCCGGAACCGGCTGCTGGCCACCCTGGAGGCGTTGCAGGGGGCCGGCGCGGGCGCGGTCATCGTGGTGGACAACGCGTCCACCGACGGGACCGCCGATGCGGTCGCCGCCGCCTTCCCCACCGTCCGGCTCGTTCGCCTCCCCGCCAACCTCGGCGCCGCCGGCCGCAACGCCGGGGTGGCCCTCAGCGCCCGTCCGTATGTCGCCTTCTCCGACGACGACTCGTGGTGGGTACCCGGTGCACTGGCCCGGGCCGCCTCCGTGTTTGACGCCCATCCCCGCCTCGGGCTGCTGGCCGCCCGGGTGATGGTTCTCCCCGAGGGACGTATCGATCCTGTCTGCGCGGCCATGGCCACGTCACCTCTGGGCTGGCGCGGCGGGCCCGGTCCGGCGGTCCTCGGGTTCCTGGCGTGCGGGGCGGTGGTGCGCCGGTCGGCCTTCCTCGCCGCCGGCGGCTTCTCGCTGCGCTATGGCATCGGCGGCGAGGAGGAACTGCTGGCCCTCGACCTGCGGCGGCAGGGCTGGCAGCTGTCGTACTGCGACGAGGTGGTCGCCTGCCATCATCCGGTGGCGTCCGCCCCCGTCGCCGGCCGGGCGTGGCGCGACCCGGCGCCGCGGCGCCGGCGCCAGGCGCGCAACGCCTTGTGGACCGCCTGGCTTCGCCGGCCGCTCGGCGCCGCCGCCGGCGTCACGCGGCGGACCGTGGCGGGCGCCCGCCACGCGCCGCTGCGCCACGGCCTCCTCGACGCCGCCGCCGAGTGGCGATGGCTGCTCACCGAGCGCCGGCCCGTGGCGCCGGCGATCGAGGCCGACCTCCGCCTCCTCGCCCGGATGGCGGCCGGCGAGCCCTAGAGGGTGGCGAACACGCCGACCGCGGCGGCCGTCATCAGGGCGACCGCCGCCCACCCGAGAACGGTTGCCAGGCGGCCGTTGACGTACTCGCCCATGCATGACCGGTCGTGGGAGATCAACATGACGACGACGAGGAACGGCGCCGCCGCGATGCCGTTCACGATCGCGACGAAGACCAGCAGATGCACCGGGTCGACGCCGAGGAAGCTGAGGACCATGCCACCCACCGTGCCGAGAAGAACCAGCCCGTAGAAGACGGGCGCCTCGCTGAGCGAGCGGGAGAAGCCAGATTCCTTGCCCAGCAGACCGGCCAGCCCGGCCGAGCCGGCGCCCGCCAGAACGGGGATGGCCAGTGCCCCCGAGCCGATGAAGCCCAGGGCGAACAGCGTCGAGGCGAACCGCCCGGCAATAGGTCGCAGGGCGGCGGCCGCCTGAGCGGCGCTGGCCACGTCGTGCTGACCGTGGGCGCCAAGGGTCACCGAGGTGGCGACAATGATGGCGAACATCACCAGATTGGAGAACGCCATGCCGGTGAACACGTCCAGCCGGCTGGCCCGTATCTTGGCCGCTGACTCCTTCCGGCTGCGCTGCCCGAGCGGTTCGGCGTTGTCGGGTCCTCCCTCGGGTTCTTCGCGCATCTCCTCGAGACGGTGGACGCTCTGCCAGAAGAAGAGGTACGGGCTGATCGTCGTTCCGAGGACGCCGGCGAGAAGGGCCAAATACTCCTTGGAGAGCGTGATGTGGGGGAGAAGGATGTGGGTCGTCACCTGGCCCCACGGCACGGGGACGGCGAAGAGCACGGCCACGTAGGCGAGGAGGGCCAGGCAGAGGATTTTGAAGGCCCGGGCGATCAGGTGGAACGAGCCGCTGGTGATCAGGGCGGTGAGCACCACTCCTGCCACCAGCGCCCACAACCAGGTCGGCCCGGCGTGCAGGAGGTGGGCGCCCTCTCCGATGGCGACCAGGTCGGCGGCGATGTTGAGGGTGTTGGCCAGAATCAAGGCAGCCAGGAGAACGGCAATGACGAGGCGCCAGCGCGACCGGAACCGGTCGGTGACCAGTTCGCCGATGCCCTTTCCGGTCGCCAGCGCGGTGCGGTCACAGACTTCCTGGACGGCCGACATCAACGGCAGGCTCAGCAGTGCCGCCCAGACCATCCCGAAGCGAAAACGGCTCCCGGCTTGGGCGTAGGTGGCGATCCCCGACGGGTCGTCGTCGGAGGCACCGGTGACCAGCCCGGGACCGAAGATACGGAGGTACTGCCGCCACAGCGGGCCGCTGCCGGAACTGGTCGTGTCGACCCGCACCCGTCCCGGCCGGGCCGCCGTCGGTTTCGATGGCTGGGCGTTCCCCATCTCATCGCCCCCTGTAACCGTTTACGGGGACGGTAAAACATGGAACCTTCCCCGGTGCTTACCGCGAGGGAACGGAGAGCACGACAATTGCCATGTCGTCTGCCGGTTTGTCGGCTGAGAACGACACGGCGGCCTCTTCCAGGCGCTGGGGCAGAATGCCTGCCGGCTGGCGGGCGGCGGCGGCCAGTCGGGCGGGCAACTCGTCGGCGAAAAATCTTCCTTTTCCCCGCCGCTCGGCAATCCCATCGGTGAACAGCACGAGCGCATCGCCGGCGTCGAGGTCGACGTCCTCCTCGTGGACGGAGACCTCGTCCAGCACGCCCACCAGGCTCCCCGGCCGTCCCACTTCGGTGACGGCTCCGTCGTGGCCGACGAGGAGCGGCAGGGGGTGGCCGGCCGTCGCCACCGTGACCCGGGCCCCCGACTCCGTCGGCGACACCCGGGCCAGGCACACGGTGCAGAAGCTGGGGTCGGCATCGTCGTCCGCGTGGGCGTCGACGGCGAGGAGCAGGCGGTTCAGGTCGCGCAGCACCGCCGCCGGCGACGGAGCGTGCAGGGCGGCGGCCCGGATGCTGTGGCGGGTCAGCCCCGTCATCGCCGCCGCCTGGATGCCTCGGCCGCACACGTCGCCGACGACCAGCACCCAGTCGCCTTCCGCCGTCGGGAAGCAGTCGTAGAAATCCCCGCCGACGTCGCCCGCCGCCCGGTAGCGGGCGGCGACCTCCAACCCTGGTATGGCGGGCAGCTGTCCGGGCAGCAGGGCCCGGGCCAGCGTCTCGGCGGTGGCGTGCTCGCGGGCGAAGGATCGGGCGTTATCAACGGTGATCGCGACCCGGGCCGCCAGTTCCTCGACCAAGGTGAGGTCGGCTTCGGTGTAGGGCGGCCGGCTGGAGTCGGTTGCCAGTGACAGCACACCCATGGTGCGGCCCCGCGCCCGCAGGGGCACGAGGATGGCGGAGCGCAGGTCGAGGCGGCGCAGGAGAGCCAGGTGCTCGGCGTCGGGGGCCGCCCCTTCGAGCTGCTGCGGGGTGACCTCGGCCAGGAGGATGGACTGACCGGCGCGCAGGGCCTCGAGGGCGGGCAGGCGCGCCAGGATGTCCCCGTAGCGTTCCAGCCGGGCGACCAGCGAGGCGGCGTCGGGGTCACGGTGGCCCATCGCGACGCGCGCCGGTGGCGTCCCGTCGCCGAGCTCGCGCACCGCGCACCAGTCTGCCAGGGCGGGTACGACCAGTTCGACGACGCTCTCGAGGACCAGCGCAGGATCGAGTGGCGTCGCCATGAGGCGCCGGCCGGCGGCGGCCAGGAACGCCAGGCGGCCCTCGCTGGCCCGTAGCGCCTCCATCGCCCGCTGCCGTTCGGTCACGTCACGGAACACGTTGACGGCAAAGCGGACCGCGCCGTCGTCGCCCCGAACCGGATGGCCGCGCACGAGCGAGAACCGGTCGGGGCCGCCGTCGCCAGCCCGCCAGCGGACCAGTACCTCGGGCGGATTCTCGCCCCGCAGGGCGGCCCGGCCGGGTAACTGGTCGGTCGGTAGCGGGCGCCCGTTCTCGTCGAGCGGTTCGAAGCGGCGGCGCACGGCGCCCAGCCCCCCGGCCAGGAGATCGGCGACCGACCGGTAGCCGAGCATGGCGGCGGCCGCCTCGTTGGCCAGCAGGAGGCCGCCTCCCGGCGCCTGCACGGTGATGCCCTCGTCCACCGCATTGAGGGTGGCCGCCAGGGTGTCGGCGGATACTCGCAGCTCATCCTCCAGCCGCCGCTTCTCGACGGCGAAGGCGACCTGGGCGGCCACCAGCTGGGCGAACGCCAACTCGTCGGGAGTGAACACGCGCCGCAAATCTGAGTAGAGGACGAACTTGCCCAGCAGCTTCGAGCCGTACATGAGCGGAACGAAACCGAGGGCCCCGATCCCCTCGGCGAGCACGACGCCCTGTAGTGCCCCGAGGGTGGTGTCGGCGGCCACGTCGGCGATCACGACGGGATGTGGGTCGATGGCGTCCGGACCCCACGGGCGGTGACCCTCCGCCGCCTGGCGGTACCGGTCGGAAAGCCCCCGCCAGGCGCGGAATCGGAACACGCCGTCCTCGCCGGCGAGGAGGATGGCCGCCCGGTCGACGGCGAGCGCCGAGATGAGCGTCTCCAGGGCGGCGCGGGAGATGGCCTCGACCGTGGTCGCGGCCACCGTCGCCGCGGTCAAACGCTGGAGGGCGGCCAGGTGACGGCCGCCGTGGTCGGTTGCTTCTTCCTCGGGCCGCGGGAGTTCGACCATACCGGCGTGGCTGCCCCTCAACGTCGATGGTTTCCCGCCGAATCCTTCCCCATGGTGACCGCGGTCGTCAACGGCCCGGGCCGGCGAGGGCCCCTTGCAGCGCGTTCCGGAGCGCCGGCGGGACCTGGTGGAAGGTGCACGAGCCGACCAGGTGGCCGGGGATGACCGCCACGTTGGCCAGGCACGGGAGCACCGGAAGGTTGGGAATGGGAACCGAGATGGGCAGCCGGGCGGCGGCCACGACCAGCCGCCCATTGCTCACCGAGACCGGCGCGGTGACCGAGACGCCCGCGACGGTCACCTGGGCCGTGCCATTGCCGAGCACCACGGGGTAACCGACCAGCCGGTCGAAGTCGGCCTGGGTCATGTCGGCGGTGACCGTGCCCGTGTCGATGGCGACGATCTCCAGTTGTCGCTGGTGGAGGAACAGGGTGCGATTGATCCGCACGCCGGTCACGGTGACGTCGACGCGGTCGAGCACGAAGGAGCCCTGGCTGATCTCGGCGGCGTGGGCGGTGATCTTGTCGACCCGCCCGTCGGCGATCAGCTTGAACAGGAACGGGAACCCGTGGATGGTCACCTTGGCGGCCGCCGACGGCTCGTAGCTGTTGATCCGCTGCTCGAGTTGGTGCTGCATGGCAATGCGGCTGCCGACGTCAATGGCGCCGCCCAGCACCGCCAGGAGGATCACGAGGATCAGCAGAATCTTCATGTCGGGTACTTGGGTACCCCGCACGGGGGTCCCGCCACCCCCCGCCTGTCCCCATCGCCGCCGGGGCGTGGAGCGACCGGCGCTAGTGGCGGGATTCGAGTAGCCGGAGCCAGACCTCGCTGATCGTCGGGTAGGACGGCACGGCGTGCCACAGCGCGGCCAGCGTGACCTGGCCGACGATGGCCACGGTGGCGGAGTGCAGCAGCTCGGCGACGTCAGACCCGACGAACGTGGCGCCGACCAGGGTGTCGGTCGCACGGTTGACGACCAGCTTGGCCCGGCCCTGATAGCCGTCGCGGAGGAGGGCGGCGCCCCGCACCGACCCGATGTCGTACTCCAGCACCTCGACGTCGATGCCCTTCTGCCGCGCCGCGGCCTCGGTGAGGCCCACCGACGCCACCTGCGGGTCGGTGAACACGACGGCCGGCACGATGTCATGGTCGGCGAGGTCGAGGTAGCGAGGGCCGGTGAGGGGGCGACCCTCGGCCCGGGCGGCGATCACCGCCCCGGCGATTCGCGCCTGGTACTTGCCCATGTGGGTGAGCAGTGCCCGGCCGCACAGGTCGCCGACGGCGTACAGCCACGTCCCGTCGACGCCGACGACGTTGAGGTGGTCGTCGACGGGCACGAAGCCACGGCTCGAACCGACGTCGAGGCCAACCGACTCCAGCCCGAGGTCCCCCGAGGCCGGGTTCCGGCCGGCGGCGACCACGATCTCGTCGACCTCGATGCTCCGGCCCCCGGTGACGACCGTCGCCGGGCCGCCATGGATTCGCCCGATGCCGGTGGCGCCCACCGCGGGCCGCGCCACCTGGTCGACTTGCGTTCCGGTGAGCACGGTCACGCCGAGCTGGCGGAAATGGCGGGCCAGCATCTCCCCGGCGAAGGACTCCTGCTTGGCCAGCAGCGCCGGCGAGCGCTCGATGACCGTCACCTCCGCCGCCCCCAGCCCGTGGAGCCAGGTGACGGCTTCGCAGGCGACGACGCCGCCGCCGAGGACAGCCACCCGGCGGGGCACCTCGGCCAGGTTGGTGACATCGCGCGAGGTCCACGGAAGGGCCGGGCGCAGCCCGGGGACGTCGGGGATGGCCGCGGTGGTTCCCGTCGCCAGCACCACGGCCTGGCGGGCATGCAGCGTCCGGATGGAGCCGTCGCCGTTCGTCGCGGTGACGGTCTTCGGGCCGGCCAGCCGGCCCTGGCCCCGCACGATGGCGATGCCGGCGCGCCGGGCCCATTCGACCTGCGCACTGTCGTCGTGGTGGCTGGTGAAGGTGTCGCGACGGTTGAGGACGGCGGCGACGTCGATCTCGCCGTCCACCGCCGCCGCTGCCCCGGCCACGCCGCGGGCGGCGTCGACCACCTCGACGGGACGGAGCAGGGCTTTGCTGGGGGTGCACGCCCAGTAGGAGCACTCGCCGCCCACCAGTTCGGCTTCGACGATGACCGCCGTCCGGGCGCTGCCGGCGATGGCGTATTGGGCGACGTTCTCGCCGGGAGGACCCCCGCCGATGACGACGACATCCCACATGTCGGTCAGCTCGGGGGCCATTACCGGACAGTACCGGCCGGTTTGGGGGCTAGCGGCCCCGGCGTCAAGGGCCCTAGCGGCCCGGAGTCAGCGAAACGCCTCGCAGCACCTCACCGAAGCCCGCCGCCTTGACGGTGGCAAACGACTCCGAGGCCGGCAACGTGGTGGCCCCGACGGTGTCCGTGACGGCCACCAGCTTGTTCGGGTCCGCCCCCTGGTCGCCGCTGCCGCTGACCGTGGAGGTGACCGCCCAGATGGTGGCGGTGCCGTCCGCGTTGACCCGGCCGGTGATGTTCCGGAGGCCGTCGGTCGCCGGGGACCAGGGGCCGCCGGTGGCGCTGTTGGTCCCGGTCGGGTAGCCGGCCACGGTGTACGGCTGGCCCAGGTTCAGCCCCGTCTGCAGCGTGTAGGCCCGTGACCACACCCCGGTGGTCGGGTTGAGTACCCACTTCTGCAGGCCGGCCGTGTTCTGCGCCGCCGCCGCGGTATAGGTCCCGCCGGCGAAGGTGTTGGTGCCGTTTCCCTCGTCGGCGACATAGAGCGTCGTCGGGTTGGCGAACCAGACGCCAAACGGGAAGGAGTTGTTTGACTTTGCCTTGGCCAGGGTCGTCGTGAAACCCCGGAGGACGCACATGTTGTACGGGGTGAGCCCCATGGCCTCCACGTCGGCGGGATTGGTGTCGAACGTCGGGGGGGCCGTCGCCAGCGTGGCGCCGGGTTGCGGATTACCGACCCCGCCGTTCGGGCAGGCATTTCCCGTCGTATCCACGAAATAGACCGTGTTTACGCCGTTGCCGCCGCTGCCCTTGGTGAGGTACACAACGTTGTTGGCGATGGTCAGGCCCCGGAAATTGGTGTCCTTGCCGACCTTGTCGATGGGGTCGCCGAGTTGCGTCACGTTGAAGCTGCCGAGCGCGGTGGGATCGGACGGCCGTTGCGCCACCTGGGCCTTCGTCTCGGGGTACAGGAACTGCGTTCCCGTCCCCTCGATAACCCCGACCGGCTGCGGATTACCACCGTTACCGGCGTTGCCCGCGGTGTAGATCGCCGAGGCCGAACCACTGTCATTGACAATGGCGGCCCGACCGTTGTTGCCGCTGTAGGCGTTCGTCTCGGTGAATCGGAACTTTCCTTTGGCGTCCATGGTGGCCACGACCCGGTAGTTCTGCTCCGTCACCGGGTTGGTCGGGTCGACCACACCCGGCGTGTTGGAGTTCGACACGTCCAGTGCCCCGACCGGGGCCAGGTAGCCCATGAGCGAGACCAGGTCGCCGGCGGTGGAGACGTTCAGCGCCAGTTCCGACTTGGAGCTGAAACTGGTGACCATCTGGTCCTTCACCCGGTTGACGCCCTGCTGGGTGCTATTGGGCAGCTCCAACGAGCCCACCACGGTGCCGCCGGTCGTGAGCTCATCGAGGAAGATCGGCGCGGTCACCCCGAAGCTGCTGTCGACGGTGTTGTTGTTGAACACGTACGGGTAGGTGCCGTCGCTGACGGCCTTCACGCACCCGCCTGCGCCCGGCGTGCACCCGGGCGGAAGGTCGGTGACGCCGGCCTGCAGCTGCCCGGCGCCGGCGTACACCACCCGGCTGACCAGCAGGTTCCCCGGATTGAGGGAATCGGCCCCGACGGCCCCGGCCGTCGACCCCGCGCCGCTGGTGCCGACCACCGCACCCAGCGACACGGCCATCACGCCCATCGTGACCGCAACCCGGCCCAGCCGGCGCCGACCATTGGCAACCCGTGAACTCATTTTCCCGCCTTTCGCGCAGGTCCGATCGCCCCAGACCCGTGCGAACCTAACGGCTAAAACCCGGCCGAAAGTGTCCTCGACATTGACAGCGGGTGAATCCTCTCAGCAGGTCGCGGTAAACGTAGAATCGGTGGCGAAGGCGCCTCCGGGGGCAACAATTGCCGTCGGCGTGTAATCGACCTCGACATTGCTGGCTGCCACCGCAACCCGAGTGGACAGCGAGACCCCGGCGCGGGTGAACGTTAGCGAATAGCACCCATTGGCCGGCACCGCGATGGCGAAACCGCCCGAGGCGGAGGTGAGGACGCTCGAGATCGTCTTCGGGGTGGCGCCCGTCGTGGCCACGGTGACCTTGACGCCGGAGTAGGCGTGTCCCGGGGCGTAGAAGGACCCGTTTCCGGTGCCGTTGAACGCCACGCCCGTCAGCACCGGCGGGGCGCCATTACTGCCGAAGTCCTGGGTGGTGGCGGCCGAGGGAAGGCCGTTGAACGGCGCCCACGCCGATACGTACCCATTGCTGATACCGACCGCCTGGAATGCCGAGGTGAGCAGGTTGATCCGGTGGCCCCGACCGGCGACGTTGCTGTCGACGAACAGGTTCTGCATCATCTGCTTGGTGATGGCGGCAGTCACGCCACCGGCGTTGTCACTGACGGCCGCGATGTTCTCGCCCGCGGTCTGCCAGTTGTAGCCGGCCGCGGTCATACGAGCGAAGGGACTGCTTCCGTCCGACCCGGTGTGGCTGAAATAGCCCTTGGTGAGCATGTCGTTGTTGTGCGTCTGGGCGGAGGACTCGAGGTCGGCATTGAAGGCCAGCGGTTGTTTGGGGCTGGTACTCAGGGTTCCCGCCGCCAACCCCTCGTTGAGGTTGCCCCCGAGCCAGGCGTTGGCCGCCGCCTGCGGGTTGGCTCGCATGCTGTTGACCAACTCCAGCGCGTACTGGTCGAAGGTCGTTGGGGCCGCCGCCGGTGCGGTGGTGGTCGCGCTGGTCACGGTGGTGGCCGCGCTGACCGTCGTCCCACTGGTGGCCAACGGGCCGACCAGGACGGCCAGACCCACGACCGTCGCTAGGCCGAACGGAACCAGGATTCGGAGTCGCGTCATCGTTTCCTTCCTTCTGACATCCGCCGAAACAAGTTCCTTCCCCGGTCCGTCCCGGGCTGAAACGGCCTACGGGCCCACGGCGGGAACGTGCCCTCGGCGGGAATCGAACCCACGCCACCGGCTCCGGAGGCCGGTGCTCTATCCGCTGAGCTACGAGGGCCGATACATCCAGGCCGAGCGTGCGAGCTTACCCATCCGGCGGCACGGAGACCGCCGACGGCACCCGTTCCCCTACCATCCAGGGGTGGTGGTTCCCTCGACGGTCCTGGTGATCGATGACGATCCCGTCATCGTGAAGCTGCTTCAGGTCAACTTCGAGATGGAAGGCTACGCCGTCATCGCGGCCGAGAACGGCATGGCCGGGTTGACCCGGGCCCGCGAGGACCAACCGCACCTCATCATCCTCGACGTGATGATGCCCGGGATGAATGGCCTGGACGTGGCCCGGGCGCTGCGCAGCGCCGGCGAGACGAAGGACATTCCCATCATCCTGCTCTCGGCCAAAGCCCAGGCCAGCGACGTCAGCATGGGCCTGGAAGTGGCGGACGACTACATCACCAAGCCCTTCGACCCGCTGGAGCTGCTCGACCGGGTGGCGGGACTGATTGACCGCTCCCGACAATAGATTTCTCCTGCTACACCCCACCTGCAACCATTGACTGACCGTGTCTGACATCCGCACCGTCCTCGCCGCCGCCATCGCCGCCGCCCTCCGCACCCTCGGCATCGAGGGCGACGGCTCCCCGGTCCACCTCGAGCGCCCGGCGCGGCGCGAGCACGGCGACTGGTCGACCAACGTGGCCCTGACGCTGGCCAAGCGTGCGGGCCGGCCGCCCCGCCAGCTGGCCGAGGCGCTGCGGGAGCAGCTGGAGGCGCAGCCGCCCCGACACGTGCGCAAGGTCGATGTCGCCGGGCCCGGCTTCCTCAACTTCGACCTCGACGACGGCTGGCTGCGAGACGTGCTCGTCGACGTGGTGAGCGCGGGCGAGAAGGACTACGCCCGCCCCGACCTCGGCCACGGGCGGCGGGTGCTGGTCGAATTTGTCTCCGCCAACCCGACCGGGCCCCTCCACGTCGGCAACGGCTGGTGGGCCTCCTACGGCGACGCCGTCGCCCGCCTGCTGGAACGCACCGGCTGGCAGGTCAGCCGCGAGTACTACGTCAACGACACCGGGGGCCAGGTCCGCCGCCTGGGTGCCAGCGTCCTAGCCCGGCGCAACGGCGAGCCCCTGCCCGAGGGCGGCTACCCGGCGGGGTTCATCAAGGGCCTGGCCGCGGCCTACGACGGACCGGATGAACCGACGGCGGCCGGACGGTGGGCGGCGACGCGCACCATTGGCTACATCAGGCTGCAGCTGGCGGAGGTCAACATCTTTTTCGACGAGTGGTACAGCCAGGCGTCGATCGAGGAGAGCCCGGCCATGGACGAAATGCTGGCCGCCCTGACAGCCAGGGGACTGGTGTACGAGGAGGACGGCGCGCTGTGGCTGCGCACCGCCGACTTCGGTGACCCCCGGGAGAAGCGGGTCCTGCGCAAGTCGGACGGGGACTGGACGTACCTCGCCGGCGACCTGACCTACCACCGCAACAAGTTGGTGGAGCGGGGCTTCGACCGGGTGATCAACGTATGGGGCGCCGACCACGAGGGCCAGGTGTCCAGCCTGCGGGCCGGGGTGGCCGCCCTCGGGATCGAGCCGGAGCGGCTGGAGATCCGCCTCGGCCAGATGATCTCGCTGGCCAGCGGGCGCATGTCGAAGCGATCGGGCAACGCCCTCGATCTCGACGACCTGGTCGACGAGATCGGGCCCGACGCCATGCGCCTGCTGAGCCTGGTCAACTCGCCGGACCAGGCGACGCTCGTGGACCTCGACAAGGTCCGTGCCGAGTCGCAGGAAAGCCCGGTCTTCTATGTGCAGATGGCCTATGCCCGCATCGCCGGGATCGCCCGGGAAGCGGGGAAAAGGGGCGTGGTCCGCCGGCCGATCGAGGCCGTCGATCTCAGCCTCCTCACCAACGACCGGGAGCTGGATGTGCTGCGGACCTTGTCCATGCTGCCCGAGGTGGTGGCGCTGGCCAGCGAAGAGCGGGCGCCGCACAAGGTGACGACGTGGGTCCGGGAGCTGGCCGACCGGTTCCATGGCTTCTACCACGACTGTTACGTCCTGCACTCCGACGTGCCCGAGGAGTTGACCCAGGCCCGGCTGTGGCTGGTGGAAGCCGCCCGGATCGGGCTCAGCATCGGCCTTGGGCTGCTTGGGGTGGCCGCTCCGGAGAAGATGTGACGGCGCCGCTGCCGACCGAGTTGTTGCCGGACACGGCCACCATCGACGGAGACGGGCGTCTGGCGATCGGCGGGGTCGACCTCCTGCGGCTGTGCGAGGACGTCGGGACGCCGGTCTTCGTGTACGACGAGGAGCACCTCCGGCGGCGGTGCCGCCAGGCGGTGGGCGCCTTCGGCGACGGGGTGGCGTACGCGTCGAAGGCCTTCTTCTGCCTCGCCATGGCCCGGCTGGCCTACGACGAGGGGCTGTGCATCGATGTCTCCACCGGCGGCGAGCTGCACGTCGCCTTGCGGGCCGGGGTCCCCGCCGACCGCCTCGTGCTGCACGGCAACAACAAGTCGGAGCGGGAGCTGGGCCGGGCGCTGGCGGCCGGCGTGGGGCGCATCGTGGTCGATTCCTTCGACGAGATCGAGCGCCTCGAGCGGCTGGTGCCGACGCTGCCCGCCCCCCGGCCCAAGGTGCTGGTCCGGGTCACGCCGGGGATCGAAGCCCACACCCACGAGTACGTCCAGACCGGCCAGGACGACTCGAAGTTTGGATTCAGCATCGCCAGCGGGGCGGCCGAGGCGGCGGTCGCCCGGCTCGGGGCAGCGAGCTCGCCCGTCGACCTGGTCGGCGTCCACGCCCACATCGGTAGCCAGGTGTTCGAGCTGTCCTCCTTCGAGCGGGCCACCGGGGTGCTGGCCGACTTCTTCCGGCCCCTCGGGCTCGGGGAGCTGTGCGTGGGCGGGGGGCTCGGCGTCCCCTACGTGGAGGGGGAGAAGGCGCCGTCCCTCGCCGAGTGGGCGGCGGCGGTGCGGGCGGCGGCCACCGCCGCCGGGATTCCCCGCTCGGTGCGGCTGACCGCCGAGCCGGGTCGGGCCATCGTGGCCACCGCCGGCATCACCTGCTACACGGTCGGCACCATCAAGCGCCTGCCCGGCATCCGTACCTACATCGCCGTCGACGGGGGCATGAGCGACAACCCCCGCCCGGTCCTCTATGGCAGCGGCTACGAGGCCTTCCTGCCCCGGGCCACGACGGCCGCCCGGCCGCTCGTGGCCAACGTCGTCGGGAAGCACTGCGAGTCCGGGGACCTGATCGTTCGCGACGCCTCTCTCCCCGGCGACGTCGCCGTCGGCGACATCCTGGCCACGCCGGTGACCGGTGCCTACGGCCACTCCATGGCTTCCACCTACAACAAGGTGGGCCGGCCGCCGGTCGTGTTCGTCCGCGACGGGCTGGCCCGCATCGTCGTGCGGCGCGAGACCGACGACGATCTTCTGGCCCTCGACGCCGGCCAGTAGCCTTCGCCGCTGTGGAGGCAGGGACGATTCGGGTCGGGATACTGGGCTGCGGCAACGTCGGCGCGGCCGTCGCCCAGCTGCTCCTCGGCGACGCCGACAACATTGCCGCCCGCACGGGGATCCGCCTCCAGCTCGAGGCAGTGGCGGTGCACAGCCTGGCCCGCCAGCGCCCCGTCACCCTGCCGCCCGGTGTCCTCACCACCGACGCCCACGCCGTGGTGACCAGCCCCGACATCGATGTGGTGGTGGAGGTCATCGGCGGCATCGAGCCGGCGCGGGGCCTCATCCTGGCCGCCCTGAAAGGGGGAAAGCCGGTGGTCACCGCCAACAAGGAGTTGCTGGCCAACGTGGGCGCCGAGCTGTTCGAGGCCGCCAGCGCGGGCGGCGTCGACCTGCTGTTCGAGGCGGCGGTGGCCGGCGGTATCCCCCTAATCCGGCCGCTGCGGGAGTCGCTGGCCGGGGAGCGCATCCGCCGCATCATGGGCATCGTCAACGGCACCACCAACTTCGTGCTGACGAAGATGACCGAGGGCGGCGCCTCCTACCACGGCGCCCTGGGCGAGGCCCAGCGCCTCGGCTACGCCGAGCGTGATCCAACGGCAGACGTCGAGGGCTTCGACGCCGCCGCCAAGGCGGCCATTCTGGCGACCGTCGCCTTCGGGGTGCCGGTGGTGGCGGGCGACGTCTACCGGGAGGGAATCTCGGGCGTCACCGCCGACGACATCGCCTTCGCCGGCCGGTTGGGCTACGTCATCAAGCTGTTGGCGGTGATCGAGACGGCCGGCGACGACCAGGTGGCCGTCCGGGTCCACCCGGCCATGGTCCCAGTCACCCACCCGCTGGCCGCGGTGCGGGACTCGTTCAACGCCGTCTTCGTCGAGGGCGACGCCGTGGGCGAGCTGATGTTCCTCGGCCGGGGGGCCGGCGGCATGCCGACCGCCAGCGCGGTGCTCGGTGACCTGCTCGACGCCGCCCACAACCTGTCCGCCGGTGTGGCCGGGCGGACGATCCCGCTGCGCCCCGCCAAGATCTTCCCCATCGACGAGCTGCGATCGGAGTACTACCTGTCGGTGGACGTGGCCGACCGTCCCGGCGTGCTGCACGCCGTGTCCGGCGTCCTCGGCGACCACGACGTGTCGATCCGGCTCATGGAGCAGGTCGGCCTCGGGGCCGAGGCCCGGCTGGTGATCATCGTCCACCCTGCCCTCGAGCGTGACGTCCAGGCCTGCCTCCACGACCTGCGCCAACTGGACGTCGTCGACCGTACCGGTGGCCTCCTGCGAGTGGTCAACAGCTCGCGGTGAGCCGGACCGCCTGGCGGGGGCTGATCGAGGAGTACCGGTCGTTCCTCCCGGTGAGCGCCGCCACCCCGGTGGTCACCCTGCTGGAGGGGGCCACACCGCTGGTGGCCGCCCCCCGGCTCTCCGAGCGGGTGGGCGCCCGGGTGTGGCTCAAGGTGGAGGGGGCCAACCCGACCGGCTCCTTCAAGGACCGGGGCATGACGGTGGCCATCTCCAAGGCGGTCGAGGAGGGCGCCAAGGCGGTGGTGTGCGGCTCGACCGGCAACACGTCGGCGTCGGCGGCCGCCTACGCCGCCCGGGCCGGCCTGGCCTGCCTGGTGCTCATCCCCGACGGCCACATCGCGCTGGGCAAGCTGGCCCAGGCGCTCATCCACGGGGCCCGGGTGCTGCAGCTGCGGGCCAACTTCGACGTGTGCCTGGACATCGTCCGCGAGCTGGGTGACACCGCCCCGGTGACGGTCGTCAACTCCATCAACCCCTACCGCATCGAGGGTCAGAAAACCGGCGCCTTCGAGATCGTCGACGCCCTCGGCGACGCCCCGGATTACCACTGCATTCCCGTGGGCAACGCCGGCAACATCACCGCCTACTGGAAGGGCTACCGGGAGTACCAGGACGCCGGTCGGGTCACCAAGCTGCCCCGGATGCTCGGCTTCCAGGCGGCCGGCGCGGCGCCGATCGTGGCCGGCCATCCCATCGACGAGCCCCAGACGGTGGCCACGGCCATCCGCATCGGCCGCCCCGCCTCGTGGTACGGCGCTCGGGCCGCGGCCGCCGAGTCCGGCGGCGGGTTCGCGGCGGTGGAGGACAGCGAGATCCTGGAGGCGTACCGGTTCCTGGCCCAGTCGGAGTCGGTCTTCTGCGAACCGGCGTCGGCCGCCTCGGTCGCCGGGCTGCTGAAGGTCGGGGTCGAGCCGGGCTCGACGGTGGTCTGCATCCTGACCGGCCACGGGCTGAAGGACCCCGATATCGCAATCGGGCAGATCGCGGTACCGCAGCCCATCGACGCCGACACGGTCGCCATCCGAGCCGAGCTGGGCCTGTAGCGGGGCGGTTGCTCCGCTGGGCGGATGGCGAGTATCATGGTGATTGACATCGCACGCCATGACGGGGCGTTTGCCGTAACCAGTGCCGGAAGGACTGAGGCGGGGAGCTCCGGGGGCGGGCGACGGATGTCGGCCAAAATCCGTGGTTTCCCGGCCGCACCCTGATCCTTTCGCAGCCGAAATCCTCCGCTGCGATGCCACGTGCACTACCCCACCCGATCCAAAACGAGGTAACCGATGAGCGAGCCCCAACTCGAGCGCTCGGTCTTAGAGGCCAAGGAGCGCGAGGAGCTTTTCGCCATCGCCGAGGCGCTTGGCACCAGTCCCGGCAGCCGGGCCCGGAAGTCCGACCTGATCACCCAGATCCTTCGTGCGACGGGCGTCGTGGTGGACGAGACCGAGCCGGACGCGGCCGGCGACCGGCCCCGGCGGACCCGCGCCCGCAAGGCCACCGCCGCTCCGGTCGACGCCCCGGCGTCGGGCGCCGAGGCCTCCGACACCGAGGAGCACTCTCCCGACGAGCCGGTCCCCGCCCCACCTTTGGCGGAGACGATCACGTCTGCGGAGCCGGCCGAGACGGCGCCGGCACCAGCCCCGGTCCCCACGCTCTTCGGCGACGGTGACGCCGAGCCGGCGTCGGGCAACGGCGCCACGGCCCACACCAACGGGCGGGGGGAGGCAACGGATGCCACCACGACGGCCTACCCGGGCCGGCCGTCGTCGGGCCAGGCAGCCCCGTCGGGCAACGGGCAGGCACCTCAGCCGGGCCAGGGTCAGCCCAGCCGGTTCGACGGTGACGTCGGCAACCGGCGCAACCGGCGCCGGCGTGGCCGGGAGCGGACGCCCGATCGGGGCCCCGCCCAGGCCCAGAGCGGTGATCGGGACCTGCAGGCCCAGCCGGGGGAGGCGCCCTACGCCGGCGAACCCATCCCCGTCAAGGGGTACCTCGACCTGCGGGACGAGGGCTACGGGTTTCTCCGTACCAAGGGGTACCTGGCCAGTGCCAACGACATCTACGTATCCATCAGCCAGGTGCGCCGCTTCTCGCTGCGCAAGGGCGACGAGATCGACGGGGCGTGCCGGCCCGCCAGCAGCGCGGAAAAGTATCCCGCCCTGCTCCGGATCGACACCGTCAGCGGCCTCCCGCCTGAAGAGGCCCGATCCCGGCCCAGGTTCGAGGACCTGACGCCGCTTTTCCCCGACTCGAAGTTGCGCCTCGAGGTTCCCGGTGACTCGGCCAACCTGACCGCCCGCATCGTCGACCTGGTGTCGCCGATCGGCAAGGGCCAGCGGGGCTTGATCGTCTCGCCGCCCAAGGCGGGAAAGACGACGGTACTGAAGCAGATCGCCCATTCCATCGAGGCCAACAACCCCGAGGTCATCCTCATGGTGCTCCTCGTCGACGAGCGCCCTGAGGAGGTCACCGACATGCGACGCTCGGTCAAGGGTGAGGTCATCGCCTCGACCTTCGACCGCCCCGCCGACGAGCACACCCACGTGGCCGAGCTCACCATCGAGCGGGCCAAGCGGCTGGTGGAGCTGGGCAAGGACGTGGTGATCGTGCTCGACGGCATCACCCGCCTGGCCCGCGCCTACAACCTGGCCCAGCCGGCGACGGGGCGGATCATGTCCGGCGGCATCGACACCGGCGCCTTGTACCCGCCCAAGAAGTTCTTCGGTTCCGCCCGGAATATTGAGGAAGGCGGATCGTTAACCATCCTGGCGACCGCCCTGGTCGAGACGGGGAGCCGGATGGACGAGGTGATTTTCGAAGAGTTCAAGGGGACCGGCAATATGGAGCTGCGCCTCGACCGCAAACTGGCCGAGCGCCGCCTGTATCCGGCGCTGGATGTGAATGCCAGCTCGACCCGGCACGAGGAGCTGTTGTTCGACCGGCAGCAGTTGCAGCAGGTCTGGAAGCTGCGCCGGGTGCTGAACGCCCTCGGCGCCGACGGCAGCGACGCCGCCGCCCTGCAACTCCTCATGGACAAGATCAAGTCCACCAAAAGCAACGACGAATTCCTCGCCGAGATCGCCAAGACCCCGGCGCCCTCCCTTTAGGTTTCAGGAGCAGACCATGAAAGCAGATATTCATCCTCGGTATGTCGAAGCCGTTTCGACGTGCTCGTGCGGCAGCACCTTCACCACCCATTCCACCAAGGAGACGTTGCACACCGAACTGTGCAACATGTGCCATCCCTTTTACACCGGAAAGCAGAAGCTGGTCGACACCGGTGGCCGGGTGGAGCGCTTCGAGCGCCGTTACGGGCGCCGGGCCGCCAAGAAGTAACCCTGGGCAGTGAAGTGACCAGCCCCGCGACCACGTCGCGGGATGCGCTCCTGCACACCAAGCTCGCCGCCCTGGTGAGGCGGCGGTGGGGCGCCGACGCGATCGGGCCGAGCGCCACCTTCCCCGGCGGCGCCGCCCTCACGCCGGCCTCCCCCGGGGGGCCGGCGTTCGTCCTCGTTGAGGGCGCCACGCACCGCAGCCTCGGTGGCGTGCTGGCGTGGGCCTTGCGCCACCAGGCTGGAGACATCCACCTGTTGACCGATGCCCGGCCCGACACGGCCGGGCTGCTTTCCCGGCGGGCCGAGCCGTTCGCCCTCAACGTGTCCGTGTGGCACGTGGCGTCGGGCGACCTGCGGGCGGTCGAACCGGCCCCCTTTTCCCCTCCTGCGCCTCTCCACCCTGACGATGCGCCCTTCGCCGACACCATGCGCCGCGCCGGCGCCGAACCGGTCGTCGAGTTCGGCGTGCTCACCGCTGAGGTGCTCGGCCTCGAAGTGGCTCGGGTCGTCGCCGGGCGGCTGGAAGTCGGCGTCGGCAGCCAGGACCGCCTGGCTCGCCGCGAAGTCGAATCCGGTCGCGACCCCGCCGAGCAACTGGCCGAGGTGGTGGCCCTCATCCGCCAGTTCCGAACGCCCGCCGGCTCGGCCCACCTGGCCAACAACCTGGCCCGGGAACGCTGGCTGCGGGCGGTCCTCGTGGCCCGGCCCGATCTGGTCGGCGCCGCCTGGCTGGCGCCGCTGCCCCCGGCGGTCCCCCGGGGCGATCTGCGCACGCCCGGGGCGGCCCTGGCGGCGGGAATGGACCGCGACGACCGGCCGGTGGTCGTCGCCGCCTCGATCGGCATCGACCTCGACCTCGTGCCCGCCGCCGCCGACGGCCGGCGGGCCGCCGGACTCGACACCTCCCGCCTGCTGCTCGCCCTGACATCCGCCGACGCTCATCCCCGAACCCGGCAGCTCGCCTCGCTTGTCGTCCCCGCCGCCGAGGTCGTCACCGTTCCCACGGGCTGGAAGGGGCTGGCCGGTACCCTGTAAACCGCCATGTGGGAACGGTTGCAGGGTCTCGAAGACGAATATGACGCGGTGCTCCGCCAGTTGTCGGACCCCGCCGTGCTTTCCGACCAGCGAGCCCTGCGCGACGCCTCCCGGCGCCACAAGGCGCTGGAACCGATCGTCGCCGCCCACCACGTCTACCGCCAGGCGCTCGAGGACCTGACGACGGCCAAGGAGATGCTGCCGGACGCCGAAGGCGACGACCGCGAGATGCTCCGCGCCGAGGTGGACAGCGCCGAGGAACGCATCACCGCGGTCGAGGAGGAGCTCAAGATGCTGCTGCTCCCCAAGGACGCCAACGACGGCAAGAACGTCATCATCGAGATCCGCGGCGCCGAAGGGGGCGAGGAGGCCAACCTCTTCGCCAAGGACCTGTTCGAGATGTACCTCCACTTCGCCGAGCGCGACGGCCTCAAGGTCGAGGTGCTCGGCAGCGACCCTTCGGACATGGGAGGGTTCAACGAGGTGACCTTCCTGGTCAAGGGCGACGCGGCGTGGAGCCGGTTCAAGTACGAAGGCGGCGTCCACCGGGTGCAGCGGGTGCCGGTGACCGAGTCGCAGGGGCGGGTCCACACCTCGTCGGCGACGGTCACCGTGCTGCCCGAGGCCGAGGAGATCGACGTGCACATCGAGGAGAAGGACCTCAAGATCGACGTGTACCGCTCGACCGGGCCCGGTGGGCAGTCGGTCAACACCACCGACTCGGCGGTGCGCATCACCCACCTGCCCACCGGCGTGGTGGTGGCCATGCAGGACGAGAAGAGCCAGATCCAGAACCGGGCCAAGGCCATGCAGGTCCTGCGAGCCCGCATCTTGAAGGCCGAGCAGGACCGCCAGAACGAGAAGCTGAGCCAAACCCGGCGCAGCCAGGTGGGAGGCGGCGGGCGGTCGGAGAAGATCCGCACCTACAACTTCAAGGAAAACCGGATCACGGACCATCGCATCGGCCTGACCCTTCACCGGCTGGACCGGGTGCTGCTGGGCGACCTCGACGAGATCGTCGACGCCCTGGCCGCCGACGAGCGGGCCCGCCAGCTGGGCTCCGAGCTGGCCGGCGGCAGCTAACCCCGGCGGCATTGTGACCTGGCGGGCGCGGTACCAGGAGGCGGCGGCGCGCCTGGACTGCCGGCTCGACGCTCGGCGCATCGTCGAGGAGGCGGCCACCGGGGCGTGGCCCTTCCTGCTCGACGAGCCGGTAAGCGAACGGGCGGCGCGCTACTTCGACCAGATGGTGGACCGCCGGGCGGCGGGGGAGCCGTTGCAGTACGTGGTGGGCCGCTGGGGCTTTCGCCGGCTCGACCTGCTCGTCGACCGGCGGGTGCTCATTCCCCGCCCGGAGACCGAGCAGGTGGTCTCGGTGGCGCTCTCCGAGCTGTCGCACCTGGGCCCGGACGCGGTGGTGGTGGACCTCGGGACAGGGTCGGGGGCCATCGCCCTGTCGCTGGCGGCGGAAGGCCGGCCGGCGGCCGTGTGGGCCACCGACGCGTCGGCGGACGCGCTGCGCATCGCCCGGGCCAACCTGGCCGGCCTCGGGGGATCACGCGCCGCCAGGGTGCGCCTGGTCGAGGGCTCGTGGTGGGACGCCCTACCCGCCGAGCTGGCGGGCACGGTCTCGCTGATCGTGTCGAATCCCCCGTACGTGTCGAGCGCCGAGATGGCCACCCTGCCCGCCGTTGTCGCCGACTGGGAGCCCGTCTCGGCGCTGGAGGCGGGTCCGACCGGCCTCGAGGCCATCAGGACGATCGTGGAGGGGGCGCCGCGGTGGCTGGCCCGGCCGGGGGCGTTGGTGGTCGAACTGGCACCCCACCAGGCGGCGGCCGCCCAGGCCGCGGCCACGGCCGCCGGCTTCGACGAGACCCAGGTCGTACCCGATCTGTCGGGCCGGGAACGAGCACTGGTGGCCCGCATCCGACCGTGATTGCCTTAGGTTGAGGCCATGGCTGTCGTCGACGTCCGCGGCGATCCGCCGTCACCTTCGGGGCTGGCGGCGGCGGCGGCCGTCCTGCGGGCGGGGGGCCTGGCGGGGGTGCCGACCGACACGGTGTACGGGCTGGCGGCCGATCCCTTCCGAGGCGGCGCCACCGATCGCCTGTTCAAGCTCAAGGGGCGGCCCCGGTCGGTCGAGCTGCCGGTGCTCGTCGCCTCGGTCGCCCAGGCCCGGGAACTGGCCACCAACGTCCCCGCCGCCGCCGAGCGGCTCATGGCCCGCTACTGGCCGGGCGCCCTCACGGTCGTCCTGCCCCGCCGCCCCGACCTGAACGCCGACCTCGGGATGGACGACGAGACGATCGGGCTGCGCTGCCCGGCCCACCCCGTCCCCCGGGCCTTGTGTGCCGATGTCGGCCCCCTGGCCACCACCTCGGCCAACCGCCACGGCGCGCCGCCGGCCACCACCGCCGCCGAGGTCCTCGAGGCGGTGGGCGGGAACACGCTGGACATCGTCCTCGACGGCGGCACCTGCGCCGGCCGCCCGTCCACCGTCGTCGACTGCACCGGCGCCGAACCTCGCCTGCTGCGGGAGGGGGCCGTCCCCTGGTCGGAGGTGCTGGCGACGGCTCGGGGGTGAGGAGCACCGCCCCTAGAATGGGCGGGTGCCCCGCGACGACGAGCTGTTCTCCATCATCGAACGCGAGCAGATCCGCCAGCGCACCACGCTGCAGCTGATCGCCTCGGAGAACTTCGCCTCCCGGGCGGTGCGGGAAGCGACCGGCTCGGTGCTCACCAACAAGTACGCCGAGGGGTATCCCGGCAAGCGCTACTACGGGGGCAACCAGATCGTCGACGAGGCCGAGGACCTGGCCCGCCGGCGCTGCTGCCAGCTGTTCGGCGCCGACCACGCCAATGTCCAGCCCCACTCCGGGGCCAACGCCAACATCGCCGCCTACCTCGCCCTGCTCGATCCGGGCGACACCGTGCTCGGGATGCGACTCGACCAGGGGGGCCATCTGACCCACGGGGCGCCGGTCAACCTGAGCGGGAAGCTGTACCACTTCGTGGCCTACGGCGTCACCGAAAGCGACGAGCGCATCGACCTGTCGCAGGTGGAGGAACTGGCCCACCAGCACCGGCCCAAGCTGATCGTGGCCGGGGCGACCGCCTACCCCCGCCTCATCGACCCGGCGCCCTTCCGGCGCATCGCCGACGACGTGGGGGCCCTGTTCCTGTTCGACGCCGCCCACGTGGCCGGCCTCATCGCCGCCGGCGTGCACCCCAACCCCGTCGGCGTCGCCGACGTGGTCACCTTCACCACCCACAAGACGCTGCGCGGCCCCCGCGGCGGCTGCATCGTGGCCCGGGCCGACCTGGGGCCGGCCATCGACAAGGCGGTGTTCCCCGGCCTGCAGGGGGGGCCGCTGGAGCATGTGATCGCGGCCAAGGCGGTGGCGTTCGGGGAGGCCCTCCGGCCGTCGTTCCAGGACTATGCCGCCCAGGTGGTCGCCAACGCCGCCGCCCTGGCGGAGGCATTGACGGCCGAGGGCTTCCGCATGGTCTCGGGCGGGACGGACAACCATCTGATGCTCGTCGACCTGCGGCCGTTCGACGCCGACCTGACCGGCAAGGCGGCCCAGGAGGCCCTGGACCGGGCGGGGATCACCTGCAACAAGAACACCATCCCCAACGACCCCCGCTCGCCGTTCGTCACCAGTGGCCTCCGCCTCGGGACGCCGGCCATGACGACGGCGGGGATGGCGGAGCCGGAGATGGCGGAGATCGCCGCCTTTGTCGGCCGGGTGCTGCGCGATCCGGGCAACGAGGCGGAACTGGCGGCGGTGCGCGACGAGGTGGCCACGCTGTGCAGCAAGTTCAATCCCGACTTCTGATGGCGGGGGGGCAGGACCATCGCTGACTATGGCGGCTACGCCCTCGTGTTGGCGGTCGCCGCAGGCGGCACGTTCGGCCTGACGTTCGTGGCCCGCCGGCTGGCGGTGCGGTTCTCCTTCCTGGTGATGCCCGACGAGCGTCGGGTCCATACCCGGCCGACCGCCACCACCGGCGGGGCCGCCATGTTCGTGGCGTTCCTCGCCGCCATGGTCGTGGCGTCACGCCTGCACCAGTTCCGGGCGGTCTTCCGGGGCAACTCCGAACCCCTGGGCGTGGTCCTGGCGGCGGCGGTGATGGTGGCCATCGGTCTGGCCGACGACCTGCGTGAGGTCAGCCCGCCCGGCAAGGTGGCGGCCCAGGTGCTGGCGGGCACCATCCTGTATTTCGCGGGCATCACCATGTTGTTCTTCCGGCTCCCCATCGTGGGCACCACGCTGGTGCTCTCGCCCGACATCGCCCCGCTGATGACCGTCCTGTGGGTGGTCGGCATGGCCAACGCCGTCAATCTCATCGACGGCCTCGACGGTCTGGCGGCGGGGATCGTGGCCATCGCGTCCGGGACGTTCTTCGTGTACTCCCACCAGCTGCTGAAGGCGGGCAGCATCAGCGCCGACAACTCCGGCCTCCTGGTGGCGATCATCTGCCTCGGGCTCTGCCTCGGCTTCCTGCCCCATAACTTCCACCCGGCCCGCATCTTCATGGGCGACGCCGGGGCCATGCTGCTCGGCCTGCTCATGGCGGCGTCGACCCTTTCGGTCGTGGGCCAGACCGACAACGCCTTCAGCGGCCGCACCTACTTCACGTTCGCGCCGATTTTCATCCCGTTCTTCATCCTGGGCATTCCGATGCTCGATACCGCCTTCGCCATCATCCGCCGGGCCGGGCGGCGCGGGAACCCCACCAAGCCCGACAAGGACCATCTCCACCACCGGCTCATGCGCCTCGGCCACGGGCAGCGACGGTCGGTGACCATCCTGTGGGCCTGGACCGCCCTGCTGTCCGGCCTGGTGCTGTACCCCACCTTCTCCAACAACCAGGGCAACGCCGCCATCCCCTTCGGCGCCCTGACCCTCGGCGTCGCCCTCTACACCGTCTTCGCCCCGTCGGGCCGGCGAGGCGGCGCCGGTGGCGACACCCCCGCCGACGGCGCCCCGGCCGCCCCGCCGCGGCCGGCGGCCGTGGCGGTGGCCCCGCCCGCCACCCCGGCCGGAAGGCGCCGCAACGGCGGTTCCCGCGGCCGCGCCGCGGCGGAGGAGCAGGACACGGCGCGGCGCTGAACGGACCGGCGGCGGGCCGGACTTGCGGGGGCGGACGCCGGTTCCATACATTCGCCAGCGGTCGCTCCAGGCCATCGAGCCGGAGCACCACCAAACCTTTATGACATCCGACGATAAGCGCGACCTCTACCGAGGCTTCGACGACGGTTACACCCACGCCATGGAACTGGCGCTGACTCCCTTCGTGGCCGCTGGCTTCGGCTACCTGATCGACCGGATCCTCGGCACCGTGCCCGTGGTGGCCATCGTCCTCTTCGCGCTGGCAGTCATCGCCACCTTCCTCAAGATGTACTACACCTACGACGCCAGGATGAAGCAGCACGACGCCGAGTCCCCGTGGGGCCGGGCCGCCTTGGTGCGGGCCGCCTCGTCGCCCGGCGGCGAGAAGGTCGAGGGCCCACGCCCGGCATGACGCAGCCGAGCCTCCTCACCACCCGCCTCGACGGACCCGCGGTCGAGCAGCAGGTCGCCCGGGACATGATCCGGCGGGCCATCCCCGTCGCCCCTGTGCTCATGCTCGTCGCCGGCCTCATCTGGGGTGTCGACGGCGCCCTCTCCGCCGGCTACGCCATCGTCGTCGTCCTCGCCAACTTCGCCCTGTCGGCGGCCATCTTGACCGTGACCGCCCGCATCTCCCTCGTCGTGATGATGACCGCGGTGATGGCCGGGTACCTGGCCCGCCTGGCGCTGGTCACCGTCGCCGTGCTGGCCGTCATCCACCAGCCCTGGGTGGTGGTGGTCCCGCTGGCCCTGACCATCGTCGTCACCCACCTCGGGCTGCTGTTCTGGGAGACGAAATACGTGTCCGCCACACTGGCCTACCCCGCCCTCAAGCCCCAGCCGGACGGCCGGGAGCCGGGCAGAAAGGTCGCCGATCCTTCGTGACCCTCCTCGCTGCCCTCAAGTTCCCGCCGATCGGGGAGTTGGTCAAGTGGCCGCAGTTCCTGCCCGGGGGCTTCAACAAGGTGGCCCTCATCTGCGTCCTCTCCACCCTGTTGACGCTCCTGTTGTTCTTCGTCGCCGGCAGCAACAAGTCGCTGGTGCCGACCGGCGTGCAGAACGTCGCCGAGTCGGCGGTGGAATTCGTGCAGGACAGCATCATCCTCCAGACCATGGGTCAGGAGGGGATGAAGTACCTCTGGTACCTCACGACGCTCTTTTTCTTCATCCTGTTCTGCAACATCTTCGAGATCATTCCGTTCTTTCAGTTCCCGGCCACCGCTCGGATGGCCATCCCGTTGATGCTGGCCGTCGTCACCTGGGTGATGTTCATCGTCGTCGGCCTCAAGAAGCACGGCCTGTCGTACATCTCCAAGAGCGTGAAGCCGCCGGGCGTCCCCTTCGCCCTTTTGTTCCTGATCATCCCCATCGAGCTCCTGTCGACGTTCATCGTCCGGCCGTTCTCGCTGGCCGTCCGGCTCTTTGCCAACATGCTCGCCGGCCACCTCCTGCTCGTGACCTTCGCCATCCTGTCGGGGACGCTGATCACGGCGAACATCGTGTTCATGAAGCCGATCTTCATCCTGCCGTTCGCCATGGACATCGCCATCACGGGATTCGAGGCGTTCGTGGCCATCCTGCAGGCGTTTATTTTCACCATCCTGACTGCCGTGTATATCGGCAGTTCCATTCACATCGAACACTAGGAGGAGAGCAGTGCTTTCTCTGATGGCTCAGGCAGCATCCCAGGCCATTCCGACCGGCGAGGTCCTGAAGGGTCTGGGCGCCGTCGGAGCTGGTATCGGCTACGGTGCCGCGGCCATTGGGCCCGGCATCGGCATCGGCATCGTGGTCGGCAACGCCATCACGGCCATGGCCCGCCAGCCGGAGTCGGCCGGCGTGGCCCGGACCACCATGTTCCTCGGTATCGCCTTCACCGAGGCCTTGGCGCTGATCGGCTTCGTCGTCTTCATCCTGCTGAAGTACACCTAGGGCGCGCCGAATGCTCGCCCATCTCAGCGGCGCCGCGTCCGCGGCGGCGCACCTCTTTGCCCAGACGACCACGACCGCCGCCCCGGCCCAGCAGGCGCCCAACCCGATCATCCCGTCCACGACGGAGCTGTTCTGGGGATCGCTGTCCTTCGTGATCCTGGTCGTCCTGATGTGGAAGTTCGCCTTCCCGTCGGTCCAAAAAGCCATGCAGGCCCGCACCGACAGGATCCGGAACAACCTCGACGAGGCCGAGAAGGTCCGACAGGAGGCCGGCGGGATCCTCGAGGAGTACCAGCGCCAGCTGGCCGACGCCCGCAACGAGGCCAACCGGATCATCGAGGAGGCCCGCCAGGCGGCCGATCAGCTGCGCCAGGACATGATCCGGCGCGCCGACGAGGAGGTGGCCGAGCTGCGCCGCCGCAACATGGAGGACCTGAAGGCCGCCCAGGACCGGGTCATGAGCCAGTTGCGGCTCCAGGTGCGCGATCTGGCCATCGAGCTGGCCGAGAAGGTGGTGGGCGCCAACCTCGACCGCACCCGCAACCTGGCGCTGGTCGACCAGCTGATCGCCGAGTTGGAGGCCAAGCCGGCCGCCGGGGGCGGGTGACGTGGCCGACCTGACCGACGCCTACGCCGAGGCACTCTTCGAGATCGCCCGGGCGGAGGGCAACCTCGATCGGGTCGAGGACGAGTTGTTCCGCTTCGCCCGGACCCTCGAGGGCAGCGACGATCTGCGGATGACGCTGACGGACAAGTCCATCCCCGCCGAGCGGCGCCAGAGGGTCGTCGAGGAGCTCCTCGGCGGCAAGGCATCCCCGGTGACGGTGGCGTTGATCTCCTTCGTCGTCGCCGTCGGTCGGGGCCGCAACCTCCCGGAGATCATCGACAAGCTGGTGGCCCGCTCGGCCGAGCAGCGGCGCGAAGCGGTGGCCGAGATCCGCACCGCCTTTCCGTTGGACGAGGACCACCGCCGGCGCCTGGCCACGGCGCTGGAGCGGGCGACCGGCAAGCGCGTCGACGTGAAGGAAGTGGTCGACTCCTCCGTCCTCGGCGGAGTGGTGGCCGTGATCGGTGACACGGTCATCGACGGCAGCATCCGCCACCGACTCGAACAGCTTCGCGAATCCTTCTAGATGGCAGCCGCTACGACCCACGAAGGCAGGAGAATTCCGGCATGACCGACCTCATCATCAACCCCGACGACATCTCCGCCGCCCTCCACCGGGCCCTGGAAGGGTTCCAGCCGGCGGTCGAGCAGCAGCAGGTCGGCCGCATCGTGGAGGTGGGCGACGGCATCGCCCGCGTCTCCGGCCTCCCCGACGCCTCGGTCAACGAGCTGCTGGAGTTCCACGGCGGCGTCCTTGGCCTGGCCCTCAACCTGGACGAGGACACCATCGGCGCCGTCGTCCTGGGCGAGGCCTCCCACATCGAGGAGGGCCAGACCGTCAGCGCCACCGGGCGGATCCTTTCCATTCCCGTCGGTGACGGGCTGCTCGGCCGGGTCGTCGACCCGCTTGGCCAGCCGCTCGACGGCAAGGGCCCGATCCCCCAGACGACCATCCGCCGCATCGAGATCCAGGCGCCCGGCATCGTCGACCGCCAGCCGGTCAAGGAGCCGATGCAGACCGGGATCAAGGTCATCGACGCCATGACGCCGATCGGCCGGGGCCAGCGGGAGCTGATCATCGGCGACCGCAAGACGGGCAAGACGTCGGTGGCGGTGGACACCATCATCAACCAGCGGGGCCTCGGCGTGAAGTGCATCTACGTCGGCATCGGCCAGAAGGCGTCCACCATCGCCGAGGTGGTCCGCGTCCTGGAGGACTCCGGGGCGTTGGAGTTCACCGTCGTGGTGGCCGCCCCGGCGTCGGAGCCGAGCCCGTTCAAGTACCTGGCCCCGTACTCGGGCTGCGCCATGGGTCAGCACTGGATGGAGCAGGGCGAGAGCGCCCTGATCGTGTACGACGACCTGTCGAAGCAGGCCGAGGCGTACCGCCAGATGTCGCTGCTGTTGCGCCGGCCCCCCGGCCGCGAGGCGTACCCGGGCGACGTCTTCTACCTCCACAGCCGGCTGCTGGAGCGCTCGGCCAAGCTCTCCGACCCCCTGGGCGCCGGCAGCCTGACGGCCCTGCCGATCGTGGAGACCAAGGCCGGTGACATCTCGGCCTACATCCCGACCAACGTCATCTCCATCACCGACGGCCAGATCTTCCTCGACCTGGACCTGTTCAACTCCGGGGTCCGCCCCGCCATGAACGTCGGCACCTCGGTGTCCCGCGTCGGCGGCGCCGCCCAGATCAAGGCCATGAAGGCGGTGGCCGGCGGGTTGAAGCTGGACCTCGCCAACTTCCGGGAGTTGGAGGCCTTCGCCAGCTTCGGCTCCGAGCTCGACAAGTCCTCCCAGGCCCTGATCGACCGCGGCCGGCGGCTGGTCGAGCTGCTCAAGCAGTCCAACGGCCACCCGCTCCCCGTCGAGCTGCAAGTGGTGTCGCTGTTCGCCGGGACGCGAGGCTTCCTCGACGACCTCGAGATTCGCGACGTCCGGCGGTTCGAAAGCGAGCTGCTGGAAGAGGTCAAGGGGCGCTACAGCAGCCTGCTGGCCGACATCCGGGGCGGTGCCGCCCTGCCCGAGGACGACCTGAAGAAGGCCATCGCCTCGTTCAAGGAGCGCTTCGCGGCCAGCGCCACGTCGTCCGAAGCGACGGATACGTCGGAAGGCTGACGTATGGCAGGTGGGGTAGAGCGGGCGCTGCGGCGCCGTATCCGCAGCGTCCAGTCGACCAAGAAGATCACCCGGGCCATGGAGCTGATCGCGGCCAGCCGCATCGTCCGCGCCCAGCAACGGGTCCTGGCCGCCCGGCCGTACATCGAGCAGCTCACCGCGGTGATCGCCAATCTGGCCCGGGCCGGCGCCGGCCTCACCCATCCCCTCCTCGAGACCCGCGACCAGGTCGGGACCGTCGGCCTGGTGGTCGTCACCGCCGACCGGGGCCTGTGCGGCGGCTACAACGCCAACATGCAGCGCGCCGCCGAGCGGGCCATCGCCCGGGAGCAGGCGGCGGGCCGCGACTACCGCCTGGTCGCGGTGGGCCGCAAGGGCAACAACTTCTTCCGCTACCGCAACTACCGCGTCGACGCCTCCTTCGCCGGCTTCAGCGAGACACCCACCTACGAGGACGCCCGGGCCATCGCCGCCGAGGTCATGTCGCGCTACGAGTCCGGTGACATCGACCAGGTGCAGCTGATCTACACCCGGTTCTTGTCGCTCGGGTCGCAGCGAGCGACGGAACGCCAGTTCATCCCGCTCGACCCCGACGCCATCGTGGAGCGGGCATCGGGGGACGACACGGCGTCGGCGGCCGCCTACGAGTTCGAACCCTCCCCCGACGAGATCCTGGCCGAGCTGCTGCCCCGCTACGTCGAGGCCCGGCTGTTCGGGGCGCTCCTCGAGGCGGCGGCATCCGAGCAGGTCGCCCGGCAGCGCGCCATGAAGGCGGCCACGGACAACGCCAACGAGCTGATCAAGAACCTGAACCGCGTCGCCAACCGGGCCCGCCAGGAGAGCATCACCACCGAGATCATGGAGATCGTGGGTGGCGCCGAAGGCATGTCCCAGGCCGCCGCCAAGGGGCACGAGGAACTGTGAAGACCGTCGTACCCGCCGTAACCGTCGCAGGAGAAGGGAATTCCACATCGTGACCATCACCGAACCGGAGAAGTCCGCCCTCAAGGACGGCCGCATCGTGGCCATCATCGGCCCGGTGGTCGACGTCGAGTTCCCGCCCTCGTCGCTGCCGGAAATCAACTGGGCCATCGAGTTCGAAACCGAGGTGGCGGGCACCACCACGACGATCACCGCCGAGGTGGCCCAGCACATCGGGGACTTCCGGGTGCGGGCCATTGCCATGAAGCCGACCGACGGGCTGAAGCGGGGACAGGCGGTCCGCAACCTCGGTCACGGCATCTCCGTCCCTGTCGGCCCGGCCACCCTCGGCCACGTGTTCAACGTGCTGGGCGAGCCGCTGGACACCCGCGGCGAGCCCATCGAGGGGCTGGACGAACGGTGGGAGATCCACCGCCCCGCGCCGCCGTTCGACGAGGTCGAACCGCAGCGCAAGATGTTCGAAACGGGTCTGAAGGTCGTCGACCTGCTGGAACCGTACGTGCAGGGCGGCAAGATCGGCCTGTTCGGCGGGGCCGGGGTGGGCAAGACGGTGCTCATCTTGGAGATGATCACCCGGGTCGCCAAGGAGCACGGCGGGGTGTCGGTGTTCGCCGGGGTGGGGGAGCGGACCCGCGAGGGCAACGACCTCTGGCTGGAGATGCAGGAATCGGGCGTCATCAAGAACACCGCGCTGGTGTACGGCCAGATGGACGATCCGCCTGGCGTGCGGCTGCGGGTCGGCCTGTCGGCCCTCACCATGGCCGAGTACTTCCGCGACGTCATGAACCAGGACGTACTCCTCTTCGTCGACAACATCTTCCGCTTCGTCCAGGCCGGCTCGGAGGTCTCCACCCTTCTCGGGCGCATGCCGTCGGCGGTGGGGTACCAGCCCACCCTGGCCGACGAGATGGGCGAGCTGCAGGAGCGGATCACGTCGACCAAGGGACACTCCATCACCTCCGTGCAGGCGGTGTACGTGCCCGCCGACGACTACACCGACCCGGCGCCGTTCACCACCTTCACCCACCTCGACGCCACCACCAACCTCTCGCGTGACGTGTTCGCCAAGGGCATCTTCCCCGCTGTCGACCCCCTCGCATCGACCAGCACCGTGTTGCAGCCCGATGTCGTGGGCGAGCGCCACTACGAGGTGGCGGGCCGGGTCGTGCGGATCTTGCAGCGCTACAAGGAGCTCCAGGACATCATTGCCATCCTCGGCATCGACGAGCTCTCCGAAGAGGACAAGGTCCTCGTGGGCCGGGCCCGAAAGATCGAGAAGTTCCTCGGCCAGCCGATGTACGTGGCCGAGAACTTCACCGGCATCCCCGGTACCACCGTGCCCATTGGAGACACCGTCGACGCGTTCGAGAAGCTGGCCGACGGCGAGTACGACGAGATTCCGGAGCAGGCCTTCGTGTCCACCGGCGGCATCTCGGACGTTCTGGCCAAAGCCGAGAAGATGTAGGGCCGGTTACCTTGACCCTCGACGTCGCCCTCGTCTCGCCGGAGCGGATCCTCTACACCGGCGAGGCGGACATGGTTGTCTGCCGCACCCCCGAGGGCGAAATCGCCTTCCTGACCGGCCACGCCCCCTTTGTCGGGTCACTGGAAATCGCCTCGGTGCGGGTGATCCTCGATGACGGCACCGAGGTGAAGGCGGCCGTGCACGGTGGGTTTGTCGAGGTCAGGGACAATAAGGTGAACATCCTTTCGGACGTAGCGGAATTGCCGGCCCAGATCGACCAGTCGCGCGCCCAACGAGCGCTCGAGGAGGCGGAGCGCCGGTGCGCCGAGTCCTTTGGGGTCGACTGCGAGCAAGCCATCCGCCGGGCCAAGCTGCGCCTTGAGGTCGCCGCCTCTTCCTAGCTTCGTCACTTCGTCGCCAAGGTGGCGGCGTATGAGCTGGGGCCAGGCGGGCCCAGCGTGACAATCGATCCACCTCGGGGAGGGGCCTCGTGTAGGGACTCGCGTAGGGGCCTCTGGGCGGGGCCTCGCGGAGGGACCTCGCGGTGGGGCCTCGCGGAGGGGCCTCTTGTAGGGCCTCGGGGAGGGGCCTCGCTTAGGGGGCCCGGGGATGGGGCCGGGGATGGTCACGAAGGCGCGAGCACTTCCGTGGTGCATTGTGACTCTGCGGTGCTTTAAGCGCGCTAAACGACTCTAAAGCACCTCAGTGTCTTAAAGCACCACAGTCCTTCTCGTGCCGTGCGGCCGCGCAAGGACCTACGCCTGTCTCTGCGCCCCGCCGGCTGCGGAATCCCCCGCCGGCTGCGGAATCCCCCGCCGGCTGCGGGATCCCCCGCCGGCTACGCCATCCCCGCCAGGCATCTGTCCGGGCCGGCATTGTGGGCGGAAAGCGACAATGGTTGTCGGTTTGTGGCAACTAGACCGGGAATGGCGGCGGAACCCGTGCGAAAGGGCGCCGTGCGAAAGGGCGCCGTGCGAAAGGGCGCCGTGCGAAAGGGCGGAGCCCTCACAAGGCCTCGACCGGCCGAAAGGAAGCGGCGTCAGGCCCAGGTGATGGGGCCCATTTCGGCTGGCACGGCGAGGTCGGGGTGGGAGGGAACGAGGCGCACTGCGATGCCATAGCGGCCCGCCTGCTCGCTGGTGAAGGTCCCGTGGTACAGGAGCGGGCCGCCGCCGCCCTCGCCTGGCTGCGAGGTCCCGCGCCGGCTGCGAGGTCCCGCCGCTTGCGAGATCCCCGCTGGTTGCGAGATCCCCGCCGGCTGCGAGATCCCCGCCGGTTGCGAGATCCCGCGCCGTCCTTCGCCCGTAGTTAGCAGTAACAGCGGCGAAAACGGGAGGTTTGTGATGATCGGCATTCGACGGGTTCGTGGGGTCCGACGACTCGGCGCCGCTTTGGGCGCGGTCACCTTGCTGGCGACGGGTGCGATGTCCGCCGGCGCCGCCCGGGCGGGTGCGGCTCCGACGTTCCTGGGCCACCTTTCGTCGATATCGACGGTCGCCTCCACGGTCCCGGCCAACGGCGACATCAACCCCTACGGTCTGGTCGTCGTGCCCCGCAGCATGGGCAAGCTCCACCGGGGCGACACCCTCATCAGCAATTTCAACAACAGCGTGAACCAGCAGGGGACAGGGACGACCATCGTCGAGGTCAGCTCAGCGGGGCAAGTGAGCCTCTTCTCGACGGTCACCCTTACCGCCGCCCAGCGCTGCCCCGGCGGGGTGGGGCTGACGACCGCCCTGGCGGTCTTCCGGAGCGGCTGGGTGGTGGTCGGCAGCCTCCCGACCAGCGATGGGACGTCGACCACCGCCAAGGCGGGCTGCCTGATCGTACTCGACGCCAACGGCAATGTCGTCAAGACGATCTCGGGCGGCCTGATTAACGGGCCGTGGGACATGACCGGCGTCGACTTCGGCCCCGCCGGGGACCTCTTCGTGACCAACGTCCTCAATGGCACGGTGGCCGCCGACCCCGACCCGACGATGCCCGGCGGCGTCGTCCACCACGGCACGGTTGTGTGCATCATGTTGGACTTCACCGGGGCCACGCCGGCCGTGACCGGCGAGACGGTGGTCGCCTCGGGCTTCGGTGAGCGCACCGACCCCGGCGCCCTGGTCGTCGGGCCGACCGGCGTCGGCTACAGCCACGGCATCCTCTACGTCGCCGACACCGTGGCCAACCGCATCACCGCCGTTCCGGGCGCCATAGGCCTGCCGGGTCCCCTCTTCGGCACCGGGCTCACGGTCACCTCCGGCGGTTCCC
>DATARN010000119.1:0-18630 GCA_036264135.1 Acidimicrobiales bacterium | reverse complement strand
GCCGGCGACCTGGCGAACACGCCGGCCCTGAGCGTCGTCGACCTGCACACCGGCGTCGTCACGCCGGTGAACACGTCGCTCGGGAGCCCGAAGGGCTTGCTGTTCGTGCCCTTCCTCCCCTGAAATCCGGAGCTGTCCGTGATGCCCCGAACGCGGGGGTTTGACCTAGCCTTTCGGCCGGCGCTCCGTTGAAGTGGCATAAGGACGGTGGTGGCATGCTGCGTCGAGCTCGGACGGGTCACACGACGGCACGAGGAATGCCGGTCCTGGCCTCGTTGGCGATGGTCGCGACCGCGGTGACCGGCGTGGGAGGCGTGGCCGCGCTGGTCACCATGACCACGGCAGCGAGCCAGTCGGTACGGCCCTTGCCGTTCGCCCCCTCCCACGTCTTGTCGACCACGTTGAGTTTCCCGCCGAGCACCGACTACTGCCGCCAGAACCTCAACGTGTCGTGCTACCAGCCGGCGCAATTTCAGCACGCTTACGACCTGAACCCGTTGTACAACATCGGGCTGACGGGCAAAGGGTCGACGATCGTCATCGTCGATGCCTTCGGGTCGCCAACGATCGCCGCCGACCTGCAGCACTTCGACCAGACCTTCGGCCTGCCTGACCCGCCCAGCTTTCAGGTGATCCAACCGGCCGGCGCCGTTCCCGCCTACCCGGCCGACCCGTTCGGCCCGGTTGATCGCAGCGGATGGGCGGCCGAGACCACCCTCGATGTCGAGTGGTCTCACGTCATGGCGCCCGGCGCCAACATCCTGCTGGTCGAGACGCCGGAATCCGAGACGGCGGGCGTGCAGGGATTTCCCCAGATCGTCCAGGCCGAGAACTACGTGATCAACCACAACCTGGGCGACGTCATCAGCCAGAGCTTCGGCGCCGCCGAGCCGACCTTTCCCTCCAAAAAGTCGATCCTCGCCCTGCGCAGCGCGTTCGGTAACGCGGCCCAGCACCAGGTCACGGTGCTCGCCGCCTCTGGCGACCAGGGTGCATCCGGCGACCTTCCCGATCTCACGTGCTGCTACCCGGCACGCGTCACGTCTTGGCCGTCATCCGACCCGCTGGTCACGTCGGTGGGCGGCACCCAGCTGCATCTCGACGCCAACGGGAACCGGCTGGCGCCCGACAATGTGTGGAATGACGTGCTCGCCGTCGGGCAGGGCGCGAGTGGCGGGGGCCGGTCGATGGTGTTCAACCGTCCGGCCTTCCAGGACCCGGTGAGCGGGGTCGTCGGAGGGTCGCGAGGCACCCCCGATGTCAGCCTAAGCGCGGCGATCGACGGCGCCGTGGACTTCTACTACAGCTTCTGTGATTACGGCCGGGCCGCCGCCCCCGGCCTGGCCCCGCCCCTCTGCGGCCCGCAGTGGCACCTGGTGGGCGGTACCAGCGAGGCGGCGCCGCTGTTCGCGGGCATCGTGGCCATCGCCGACCAGGCGGCCGGCCACCGGCTCGGTTGGCTCAACCCCGCCTTGTACAGCCCCGCCGGCCAGCGCCTCAATGGCGGCTTGGTCGACGTCACCGCCGGCAACAACACCTACGCGTTCTGCTCGGCCAACTGCGGGAAGAGCAGCGAGATCGACTCCGTCGTGCCCGGCTTCCACGCGGGCGCCGGGCACGACCTGGCGAGCGGTCTCGGGACCATCGACGCCACCCGGTTCGTCGCCGCCCTGGTCCCGGTCCACCAAGTCGCAGGCCACTAAACGCGCCACGAGGCGGGACGACATTGTCCCGCCTCGTTGGCGTCTGGCTGGGGTCTCCGCCGGCGGGCCGGCGGTTGGGCGACGCCTGCCGGCGCCACCGTGGTGGAGCAATCAGACGATCTCGTCGCGGACAATACGGCGGCGGGGCTGGTCGTCGTAAACGACCGTGTCGCGGCTGACAACGCCGTCACCTCGGCCGCCGAAGCCGCCCCAACTGCTCCAGAAGACCAATGAGAGCACGGCGCCGATGGCCCCGACCACCATCAGGATGACGCCGATGGTGTGCAGGTCAAAGCCCTGCGACTTGGTGTTGACGCTGACCGCGAAGTCCAAGATTGCGCCCACTGCGATCAGAAATATGCTGGTACCGATACCCATTTCGTAACACTCCTTTTTAGTGGTGAAGTCGTGTTCCACCACGTACCCAAGGGGTATTGGGTCCAATCCCGGTGTCCGGAATACGTCAAATGACCCGAGCTTCTCGGCTTGCCGGTTTGGGCCCAGAGGGGAGTGCCTGTTGGTCAGGTGCTTCGCAGCAGCTCCGCCACCTGGAAGGCCAGATCGAGCGATTGGCGGGCGTTCAGCCTCGGGTCGCACGCCGAGGTGTACCGCACGTCGAGGTGATCCTCGAGAACCTCTTCGGCGCCTGCGCCCCCGAGGCACTCGGTGACGTCGTCGCCCGTCAGCTCGACATGGACGCCGCCGGGCCACACACCCTCACTGCGGCAGACGGCGAAAAACTCGGTGATCTCGGCCAGGACATCGTCAAAGCGCCGCGTCTTACGCCCCCGAGGGCTGGTGAAGGTGTTGCCATGCATGGGGTCACTCGCCCACACGACGGGATGGCCGGCTTGGCGTACCGCCCGGAGTAACGCCGGCAGGCGATCGGCGCTGCGGCCGGCGCCCATTCGGGAAATGAGCATCAGCCGGCCCGGCTGGCGGTCGGGGTCAAGGGCGGCGCAGATGCCGAGCACGTCGTCGACGCTGGCCGTCGGCCCGAGCTTGCAGCCGATCGGGTTGGCGACGCCGGAGAGGAAGGCCAGATGGGCGCCGTCGAGCTGACGCGTGCGTTCGCCTACCCACAGCAGGTGCGCCGAGCAGTCGTACCAATCACCGGTCAGCGAGTCCTGACGGGTGAGCGCCTCCTCGTAGCCGAGAATCAGGGCTTCGTGGCTGGTCCAGAACTCCACCTGGTGCAGCGTGGCCTCACCCTCGAGGTCGATCCCGCAGGCCCGCATGAACCGCAACGCCCGGTCGATCTCGCCGGCGATGGCGTCATACCGCCGACCCTGGCTGCTTGACAACACGAACTGCTGGTTCCACCGGTGGACGTGAGACAGGTCGGCGAAGCCTCCGGTCGTGAAGGCCCGCAACAGGTTCAACGTGGACGCCGACTGGTGGTACGCCGCCAGCATCCGGCTCGGGTCGGGGATCCTCGCCTCCAGGGTGGGGGCGTCATCGTTGACCAGGTGACCTCGGAAGCTGGGCAGCTCGACCCCGCCGACCATTTCCGTGGCCGACGACCGGGGTTTGGCGAACTGGCCGGCGATGCGCCCCACCTTGACCACCGGGACGCCCGAGCCGTAGGTGAGCACCACGGCCATCTGCAGGATCACCTTGAGCTTGTCCCGAATGGCGTCCGCCGTGAAGTCGGCAAATGACTCGGCGCAGTCTCCCGCCTGGAGCAGAAATGCGCCTCCTGAGGCCACCTCGGCCAAGGCGGCCCGGAGACGGCGAGCTTCGCCGGCGAAGACCAGCGGGGGCAGCACCGACAGCTGCTTGCCGGCGGATTCCAACGCGGCGGGATCGGGCCAGTCCGGCTGCTGCGCCGCCGGCCGGTCGCGCCACGAGCTTGGGGTCCAGGTCTGCGTCACCTCCACAGCGTGGCGCAGCCCGACCCGAAGGGCAACGCAGTTGTCCAACTTCGTTTCCCCGTCGAATTCGGGGCGGCACTATCCTCCGGCGGTGCGACCCTTCCGCTTTGCGGTACAGCTGTCCGGGGCCGGTGACGGCGAGGAATGGCGAGCGCTGGCCCGGCAGGTCGAGGACCTGGGCTACTCCACCCTCTTCGTCCCCGACCACTTCGGCAATCAGTGGGCCCCGATCGTGGCCCTGACGGCCGCCGCCGACGCCACCACGACGCTGCGGGTCGGCTCGCTGGTGTTCGACAACGACTACCGCCACCCCGTCGAGGTGGCCCGAGAAGTGGCGACCCTGGCGATCGTCAGTGACGAGCGGTTCGAGTTCGGGCTGGGCGCCGGATGGCTGCACACCGACTACGAGCAGATCGGCCTGCCCTTCGATCCGCCGGCGGTGCGCATCGACCGCATGGTGGAGAGTCTGCAGATCATGAAGGACCTCTGGTCGACCGGAACGTCGACCCGCTCGGGCCGGTTCTATTCCGTCGACGACGCCCATGGCGTGCCCTTGCCCGCCGGCAGCAGCCATCCGCCCATCGTGATCGGTGGCGGAGGCCGGCGGATCCTCTCGCTGGCGGCGCGAGAGGCCGACATTGTCGGGTTCAACCCCAGCCTGGTCGAGGGGTCGATCGGCCGGGCCACCGCCCTCTCGGCGACGGCCGCCCGCTACCGCGAGCGCGTGGGATGGGTGAGGGAGGCGGCCGGCGACCGCCTGGCCGACCTCGAGTTCCAGATCCTTACCTTTGCCGTCCAGGTCACCGAGCACGCCGAGCAGTTCATCGAGGACGCCGCGCCACTCTTCGAGCTGCCGCCGGAGGAGGTGGCGGCGACCCCGTTGGCCCTCGTGGGCACGGTGAACCAGATCTGCGAACTGCTCGAGGCACGCCGCGAGGAGTTCGGCTTCAGCTACTGGGTGGTCCATAGGGAGAACATCGAGGACTTCGCGCCGGTGGTCGCGGCCATGGCCGGAAAGTAGCCGGGTGCCGGGCCCACGCATCGGGGTCCTCGGGGGGACGTTCGACCCCATTCATGTGGGCCACCTGGTGGCGGCGGTCAACGCCCGCGCCGCCCTCCAGCTCGACCGGGTCATCCTGATGGTGGCCAACGTCCCGTGGCAGAAGGCCGGTCATCGGGTGGTCACCTCGGCCGAGGACCGCCTGGCCTTGGTGGAGGCGGCCGTCGGCGACGTCCCCGGCCTGGAGGCGGGCCGCCAGGAGATCGACCGCGGCGGCGACTCCTACACCGCCGACACCTTGGCCGGATTGGCCGCCACGAATCCCGGTGCCGAGCTGTTCCTGATCGTCGGCTGGGATGTGGCCGCCGAGCTCACGACATGGGACCGGTGGGAGGAAATCCAGCAGCTGGCCACCCTCGTGGTCGTCAACCGCCCCGGCGCCGGCCGTCCCGCCGGCCTCGACGGTGACGGTTGGCGGGTGGCGGAGGTCACCGTTCCCAACCTGGAGATCTCCAGCACCGACCTCCGCGAGCGGGCGGCAACGGGGCGCCCGCTCGACTACCTGATGCCCGAGGCGGCGGTGCGCTGTTTGCGAGCGCGAGGTCTGTACGCTACAAGCAGATGAGCTCCGTTCCCCAGGTGCGGCCCGAGGCGATTGACCCACCGGTCGCGGCGGTGGGTGAGCGCCAGCGGCGTCGCTACGAACGGCGGCGGCTCGGGCGCCAGCAGTTGCTCGTCGTCCTGGTCATGGTGCTAGCCCTGATCATCACCGTGGCCGTGCTGGCCCAGCAGTGGCTGGCCACCGGTTCCTCGGTGGTGGGAAATACCGGGCTCAGCCGGCTGGGAACCGGCATCCTGGTGGGTGCCTGATTCGTCCGCTCACATATATACACAGGGAGACATGACATGACCCAAGGAAGTTGCCAGTGACCCTCCGTCCTTCGATCGACGATGTGCGCCAGTTGTGTGTCGTGGCGGCCCGTGCGGCCGCCGACAAAAAGGGCGACGACACCGTGATTCTCGCGGTCGAGCCGCTGCTCAAGATCACCGATGCGTTTGTGATCACAAGCGGGACCAACGCCCGCCAGGTGCGCACCATTGCCGACGAGGTCGAGGAGAAGGTAAAGCAAAACGGAGGGCCGTCGCCGTTACGGATCGAAGGGCTCGATGATGCCCGCTGGATCCTGATGGACTACGGCGATTTCGTGGTGCACGTCTTCCTGGACGAAGTACGCAAGTTCTACGACTTGGAACGGCTGTGGGCCGATGCCGAGCGCTGGCCGTTCTCGGATCACATCCAGCCAGCCGCGGTCGGTGCTCCTGGCGGCTACACCTCCTCGGAGTAGCCACCTTGGCCTATGTGCCGACCGGGCGGACTCAGGTGCGGCGCCTCCCCGAACGGGGCCACTACGACCGGGCCACGGTGCACGCCATCTTGGACGAAGGTCTGGTGGCCCATCTCGGCCTGTCCACTCCCGAGGGGCCACGCGTGCTGCCAACCACGTACGCCCGCGTTGGCGAGACCGTCTACGTGCACGCCTCCGTCGCCAACCGCTTCTTCCGGGCGGCGTCGGGCGAAGCGATCTGCTTCGCCGTCACCCTGCTCGACGGCTTGGTTCTCGCCCGCTCCGCCTTCCACCACTCCATGAACTACCGGTCGGTGGTCGTCTACGGCACCGCCACGGCGGTCACCGACGACGGCGAGAAGCGCGCCGCACTGGATGCGATCGTGGATCGGGTGGCGCCCGGCCGAGCCGCCGCCGCCCGGCCGCCGACCGACACCGAACTCCGGTCCACGCTGGTCCTGTCCCTCCCCCTGGTCGAGGTGTCGGCCAAGGTACGCACCGGTGGCCCGAGCGACGACGAGGCCGACCTCAGCTGGCCCGTCTGGGCCGGGGTCATCCCTCTCCACCTTTCCTCCGGGGACGGCGTTCCGGCGTAACCCGGTGCAGCCCGCCGTAAACGGGTGACGTCGTGGCGAGTTGCGGTCGTCAGGAGCCCATGTTGTCGCCACAACCTGGCTCGGGCGGAGCGTGGCGCAGCCAATCAACCGGAGTTGCCGGCGCGTATCGGGTCCTAGGGGCGTTACGTCAGGTTTCCCGGTCTTTTCCGGCCTCGTCGAGGGCCGCCACCAGCCCCTTCGGGGCGACGGCCCGGTAGGCCTCGGCACAGATGCCCGCTATCTCGTCCCAGTCGAGATCTACGTCCAGCCGAACCCCGACCCAGCCCCGCGGCCCCACGTAGGGCGGCCGGAAGAATCGCTCGGGTTCGGCGCTGACCAGCTCGGCCTGGACTCCCGGTGGCGCGGCACACCACAGGTGTGGGAAGTCGTTCTGATGATGGCCGGAACCCCAGTAGCTCACGAAGCTGGACCGGCCCCGGACGAACCACGTTGGGGCGCTGTGGCTGGGGCGCTCGGTCACCTCCGGGAACCGGGCACAGATGGCGCGGAGCCGCGCCAAGGGATCGTCGGGCGGCGCGCTCATGGCGGCGGTCCTGCCACGACAGGCACCCTACTGGCGGCACCCGGCCCGACCGCCCGCCTTTTGTCAGTCCGAGCCGGCCGAGGGATCAGCCGTTAGAAGGGCCGGCGAACTCGGCGGCCCCCTGTCGGGAGGCGCCAGGTGGCCGACGCGCCCACCAGCTGGTCGCCGGCCCACGCCGCGAGACCGAGGGCGATGAAGCCGATCTCGTTGGCGTGAATGCCGGCCGAGAACGCCGAGATGGCGGCGATTACGAAGAACACAACGGCGGCCAAAAGCAGTACTCGCATGCCACGCTCCTACCCTCGATGGCCGGCGACTACGCCGGCGGTCGGGGTCGGTCGGATTGGGCGGATTGGTCCGCAGAGCGACCTTGTGGCGACTTGAGGCGGTCAGTTCACTACCTTGTCGCCACAACCCGGCTCGGAGCGCTCAGGCGGCGCCGGGATGGCCCTTCTTGGTCGCCTTGTGGCCGGGCTTGGACGGCTTCGTGGGTCTGGCGGGCTTCCCGGGCTTGGTGGGCTTCGTGGGCGTGGGTGGCTTTCCGGGTGTCGTGTGGCCCGAGTTCGTGGGCGGTGCCGGCTGCTGGGTGAGGGGGGCGTCGTTGGGCGGGGGCAGGGTGCCACCGCCGCGGAGGACGACAGGGGGGACGGGGATGGGGGTGGCGACGGGGGGCGGAGGCAACGGCGCCGGCGGCGGCGCCGGCGTGGGGGGCGCCGGCAGGGTGATCTTCGTCCCCACCGCGGGCGGCGGTGGGGTGGCGGCCGAGGGATCCACCCGGTCGGCGAGGCCAGCGTCATTGTCGAGGCGGGCCACCCCGAGTGTGGGGAGGCCGAGAAGCTGGAGCGCTGTTTTCGGGATGCTCACATGCGAACACCAGCGGCTGTCGAAGCCGACCTTGACCGGCCCGCCGAACATGAGCAGCGGGACACGGGGTCCGAACGCCAGCTGGACGTTGTCGGGGGTGTATTCCACGACCGGGGTGGCCACATGATCGTCGTAGCCGCCCCAGTCGTCCCAGGTCAGCAGGAAGACGGTGTCTGCCCACTGGCCGGCGGTCACCACGGCCGACACCGCCTGCCAGATGGCCGTCATGCCGGTGGTCACGTCGGCCGGCGGGTGTTCATCCAGGGGGCTGTCGTGGTACAGGAATGAGAGGGGTGGCAGGTTGCCGCCGGCGGCATCGATCACGAACTGGGCGGAATGCACGATGTTGGGCGATCCCTTGAGCTGCTGGTAGAACTCGAAGGGGTAGCCGCTTGTGCCGGCGTAACACTTCCAGGCCAGGCCGTTGTCGGCAGCCACGCCGGGCAGTGATGGCATGTCCCACACCGGTTGGTTGCTCCGAGGCGGGTTCTTCAACGTCGGGGACTGTCCGCCGACCACCAGAAGATGGTTGCCGGTCGAGTTGGTGCCGAAGCCGGAGCAGTGGTTCTCGAAGAATGTGCCTCCGGCGAGGGCCAGATAGGCGTAGAACGGGAGCACGGCATCGGTGGCGAACGCCACGTGGGCTCCGGTGCTCTTACCCGTCAGCCAGTTGAAGTAGGCGTGCCGGTCGTGGCTCTGGTCTTTGGCCGGCGGGTTGGCGGCGACCGGCCAACCCGTCGCCACGTTGGCACCGTATGGGGCCAAGCCGGAGAAATAGTTGTCGGTGGTGTGGTTCTCCTGCACCATGATCACCACGCGGCGGACGCCGGGTACAGGGGCCATAAAGACGAAAGCCTAGGCGCCGACAGGTGAACCGAACGTGGCGCGCAGATGGAGACTCGGTTCACGGCTCCTGACGTCGGAGCCTCCGGACCAGCGATCGATGCGGTCCAGTGGACGATTCGAGTAGTCCAGGGCTCGAGCCCCTTATATGTGCTGCAGCCTCGGGCGCCCCAGGAGAGTATTGGGCATCGCGAGCAGCATGACCCCGAAGACCAGTGCGGGCACGTTGAGCACCCAGGCGAAATAGGTCGGGGTCGCGACCGACACGATAAGGAGAAAACCGGCGAGCCGTTCACGATGGTGGCTGAGCGCGATGGTTGCCGACGCAGCCGCCAGCGGACAGCCGACCGATGCGAGGCCGACCACCAGTCGAGCGTCAGACTTGACCGTGGCAAGAGAAAGCAGCGCAACCGTCCCGCCGATGACTGCCCACACCACCGCTCCGACTTCCAGCCCTTGTCGCAGGCGCACGTTCATCCCGGTGTCCGTCGAATGCGGACAGCGTATCGCTCGTGCGGAGTACGCGTCCAGTTCCTCAGGGCAGTATCGGTCATCCGACCCATATTGCAGGTCGTGTCGCCCCTCTAACGCCAGATCGGCCCTGATGTAGGCTTCAGCGGCCTTCTGGAATTGGGCCACAACGCTATGGCTAATGTTGCAAGCCATGCCATGATCGGATACACGAGGCCGAAGTCGTTGCGGCTGACCACTACAACTAACCACGAAGCCCCAGTGACAGTGAGGATAAGGACTCCACGGGGTATGGTCCCGTGGGCACCGCCACGAAGCGCATAGATAGCCGCCGGGAGCAGCGCTATTATGAGGACTCCGAAGAAGACGAGGTTGTAGCGTCGGTCTGAGCTTTCCCTGATTACCCAGTTGTGTCCCGCGTAGATGACAAGGCCGGTTGCGACTGCCAGTGCCGAACGGATGCACGTTCGGTTTATATGTGTCAATCTGCCCCTTTTGAGACTTGGGCCGGCGGATGCGAGGCGGGGCTGGCGTTGTGGGCCGCGCAGGCACCGCAGGTACCCCCGATGCTGAAGTGGTGGAACGCCGCGTGAAAGCCGAATTCCTGGCGGAGCTGACCGGACATGGCATCGACCATGGCAGGGGGAAGCTCGGTCACCAGCCCGCAGTGGTCGCACACCAGGTGCACATGATTGGCGCCTGCCAGGTGGTAGACGGCCGGCCCGTGGCCGAGGTGGACATGGACGACGAGTCCGAGATTTTCGAGGTCGACCAGGAGCCGGTACACGGTGCTGGCGGCCAGGTCGGGGTGCTCCCGCTGGAGCTGGGCAATCAACTCCTCGGCAGTGACGTGGCCCTCGGCCGCGACCAGTGCGGCGATGAGGCTGCGGCGGGCCCCGGTGATGCGCCGGCCCTCGGCGCGTAGGCGACCGATCAGCTGCTCCGCCTGATCCGACGCCACAAGCGCCAGCATAAGCCTCCGCCCGGCTGGCCGGCCGGCATGTCGCACCCAGGTCGTTGTTGCAACCAGCTCTTGACTGTGCCGCCGAGCGGCTAGATTGTCGCGGTGCCGCCGACCGGGCATCAGTCAGTCGAACCTGGGGCACGCACCAGATGGCGGCTGCCGTTCTCGCGGGAGGAACTTCCCCGCCTGGCGCGGATCTACGGGACGGTGGCGGTGCTCAACGCCGCCGGCTGGAGCGCCTTCTGGTATTACCACGACCGGTTCGGGCCGCTCTACGCCGCCGCGGGGAGCGCGGCGTTCGTGTTCGGGTTGCGGCACGCCTTCGACGCCGACCACATCTCCGCCATCGACGATACGACCCGCTACCTGATGCAACGCGGGAAGCGCCCGCTCGGCGTCGGTCTGTTTTTCTCCCTCGGGCACTCGACCATTGTCATGGGGCTGACCATGACGGTCGCCTTCGCCGCTCAGAGTGTGCAGAAGCACGTTCCCGGACTGCAGAAGGTAGGCGGCACGATCGGGGCGAGTGTCTCGGGGACGTTCCTGCTCCTTATCGGGGTACTGGATTTCATCATCCTCCGGGGGATCGTCGACGTATGGCGAAAGACCAAGACCGGCAACTACACCCGTGACGAGCTCGACGACCTTCTGGCCCAGCGGGGCTTCCTCAATCGCATTCTGGGCAGCCGGTGGCGACGGTTCGTCAGCGACAGCTGGCAGATGTATCCCATCGGCATCCTCTTCGGGCTGGGATTCGACACCGCTTCCCAGGTGGCGCTGATCGGTCTCACCGCCGCGACGGCCACCAGCCGTGCGCCCGGCGGGGCCACCGGCCATGTTCCCCTCCTGGCCGTTATCGCCCTGCCCCTCCTCTTTGCCGGCGGGATGACGTTCATGGACACGACGAACGGCGTTGTGATGACTCGGGCCTATTCGTGGGCCTTCACCAACCCGTTGCGCAAGGTGTATTACAACATGGCGACGGTCGGACTCGGGGTGTTCGTCGCCCTCGGCGTGGGAATGGTGGAATACCTCCAGGTATTCAGCACTCACGCCGGGTTGAAAGGCTCGTTCTGGCACTTTCTCTCCGGACTGAACTTCGAAATCCTTGGCTACTTCATCGTCGGGACATTTGTGCTGGTGTGGGTTGGTTCGATGCTGGCCTACAGGCTGTTCCGCTTCGAGGAGAAGTACGGCGGTCGCATCGAGGCCGTCGCCCCGGCGCCCGCACCCGTTCCCGCCTCCGCAGGCGCTGCGGCGGCTGCCTCGGAAGGCACCGAAGCCGACGGTCCGGAGCGACGGCGCGACGAGGCCCGCCTCATCGGCCGACCGGTGCTTTGCCTCGGCCGGCCCGTCCGGCGCCGGGTGGCCACGACATCGGCGATGGCGCTGGCGGTGGCGGCGGCCAACGTCGCCCAGGCCGTGGTGATCGCCCGGATTCTGGTCGCCGCCTTCCGGGGGCATTACCGGCCCTCGGTGCCCCTCCTCGCCGGTCTCGCCGGCCTCATCCTGATCCGGGCGGCGCTGGTCCGACTCCAGGAGCGCCACGCCGCCGCGACCGGCGCCGCCCTGCGAACGGACCTCCGGCGCCGGCTCTACACCCAGCTGGCGGCACTCGGTCCCGCCTACGGGCTGCGCCACCGCACCGGCGAGGTCCAAGCCACCGTGCTCGACGGTGCGGCCACGCTGGGCGCCTACTTTGGTCGCTTCCTTCCTCTGCTGGTGGCCGCCACCGCCACCGTCGTGGCGGCGGTCGCCGTCATCGCCGTCCTGGATCCCTTTACCGGCGCCGCGGTCCTGGCTGCGGCTCTGCTGGTGCCGGCGGCGCCGATCATCACCGAAAAGGCGTTTGGACAGACCAGCCGGCGATTCTGGGCGAGATTCGGCCAGCTGTCCGCCGGCTACCTCGACGCCATCCAGGGAATGACCACCTTGCGGGCGTTCAACGCCCAGCGCCGCTGGGGCGACCAGTTGCTCGACCAGTCGCGGGAGCTGTGTGAGGACGCCACCGGCCTCAACTCCCTGGCCAGTATGCACATCGGGTTCGTCGCCCTGGGCATGGGGGCGGGCACCGCCGGGGCGGTGGCCCTGGCTGCGTTCCGGGTGACCCGAGGCGACATGGGGCTGGCGGCGGGACTGACCATCGTCCTCGTGGCCCGGGAGTGCTTCCGGCCGCTGGCCGAGCTCAGCGCCGCCCTGCCCGGCGCCTATCTCGCCGTTTCCGCCGCCACCGGCGTGAACGGTCTCCTCGCCGCCCGGCCCGAAGTCGCCGAATCCGACCATCCCGTTCTCGTTGACCGCCGGACCCTCGTTCCGTCGATCGCTTTCGAGGACGTCACCTTCTCCTACCAGCCCGACCACCGCCCGGCGCTCTGCGCCCTCTCCTTCCGCGTCGACGCCGGGGAGACGGTGGCCCTGGTCGGGCGATCGGGCGCGGGGAAATCCACCGTCGTCTCCCTCCTCCTGCGCTTTTTCGATCCGCAGAGCGGTCGCATCAGCGTCGGCGGTCACGATGTGGCCCATCTGGCCATCGCCCATCTCCGCGACCTGATCGCGGTGTCCTTCCAGGACACCTACCTGTTCCACCGCAGCGTGGCCGACAACCTGCGCTTCGGGCGGCCTGACGCCTCCGACGCCGAGATCGAACGCGCCGCCCGCCACGCCCACGCCCATGCCTTCATCCGTCAACTTCCGGAGGGCTACGCCACCGTGGTGGGGGAGCGGGGGCTACGGCTGTCGGGGGGCGAGCGCCAGCGCCTGGCCATCGCCCGGGCGCTGCTGGCCGACCGGCCCTTCCTCATCCTCGACGAGCCCACGTCCAGCGTTGACGGAGAGAGCGAGGCACTCATCCAGCACGCCTTAGAGCGGTTGACCGCCGGGAGGACGACGCTGATCATCGCCCATCGCCTCTCGACGGTCGAGAGCGCCGACCGGGTCGTCGTTTTGGACGAAGGCCGCGTCGTCGAGACGGGTACGCCGGCCGAGTTGGTGGCCGCCGACGGCGCCTACCGCCGCCTGGTCCAGGCCCAGGAGCTGCGATGACTGCCCCCTCGGCCGGTCCCGGCTACTCGCTACGGGCGCTGCGGGACCTCGTCGACCCCTATCGCAGAGAGGTGCGTTACGGCGTTGTCAGCGGCGTCCTCCACGGGGTCTTGGTCGTCGCCAGCACCACCACCGCCGCCTACCTCATGGGCCGGGCCGTGACCGGCAGTCAGTACAACCAGGTCTACGGGCTCCTCCTGCTCGTGGCCGTACTTGTCCTGCCCCAGGTCCGCACGCCGTGGGTGGAGTCGGCGGTCCTCCACAGCGTCGCTTTCCGTATGCAGGTCGAATTGCGCGACCGGCTCTACGCCACCTTCGCCGACCTATCGCCCACCCAGCTCCAGGGTCGCCGCTCCGGAGATCTGGCGTCGGCGGTCATCGCCGACGTCGACGTCCTGCAAGGGTTCTTCGCCGAAACCGTCGGCCCCCTATTCGTGGCCTCCGTTGTTCCCCTCCTTGCGCTCCTCGCTCTGGCCGCCATCAGCTGGCTGCTGGGCCTCCTGCTGCTTCCGTTCGCGGCCGCCGCGGCCGCCGCGGCCGCTTCGGCCGCCGTGCCGTGGTGGTGGCACCAGCGGCCGGCCGATCCCGACGGGACGACCGACGCCCGGGCGGCGGCGGGCGAGTTGAACGCCGAGGTGGTCGACGCCGTTCAGGGACTGCGGGAAGTCCTGGCCTTCGGACGCCAGGACCAGGTGCTTGCCGAACTCGACCGCCAGGCCGAACAGGCCGGCGCCGACGAGGTGGTCGGCGCCGGCCAGGCTGGAACGCGGCGGGCGGTCGCCGACGCTCTGGCCGCCGCCGGCACGGTGGCTGTCCTGGCCGGCGGGCTGGTCCAGGCCGCCGACGGAACTCTGTCCCGCCCCCTCCTGCTCACCGCCACGGTTCTCGCCGCCGTGGCCTTCGGTCCCCTGACCAGACTGGCCACCGCCGCCGCCGGCCTCGACGCCGCGACGGCCGCCGCCCAACGACTGGTCGTCCTGCTGGAAACGCCACCGGCGGTGGTCGACGCCGAAGCCGACGATCAATCGCCACCCGTCGCGCTGGTGCCCTCGGTCGCGTTCGACCATGTGACCTACCGGTACCGGCCCGACCTTCCGCCGGCCGTGGAAGACGTGTCCTTTCACGTTCCGGCGGGGAGCACCGTCGCCCTGGTCGGCCACTCCGGCGCCGGGAAGTCCACCTGCGCCAGCCTGCTCCTGCGATTCGCCGATGTCGCCGCCGGGGCCATCACCGTTGGCGGGCTGGACATACGGGAGCTGCCGGCCCACCGACTGCGGCAACTGGTGGCCTTTGTCTCCCAGGACGTGTACCTCTTCCATGCCTCGATCGCCGACAACCTGCGGTTGGGGCGCCCCGATGCCACCGACGCCGAGATCGAGGCAGCCGCAGTCGCCGCTCTCGCCGACGAGTTCATCGCCGCCCTTCCCGACGGCTACCAGAGCCGCCTGGGCGAACGCGGCGCCACCCTGTCGGGAGGACAGCGCCAGCGCATCGCCATCGCCCGGGCGCTGGTCCAGGACCCGCCCATCCTGGTAATGGACGAGCCGGTCTCCAACCTCGACTCCGAATCGGAACAGGCGCTGCGGGCGGCGATGGGCCGGCTGCGTTCCGGCCGGACCACCCTGGTCATCGCCCATCGCGTTTCGACCATCCGCGCCGCCGACACGCTGGTGGTGCTCGATCACGGCCGGGTGGCCTGCGTCGGCTCCTACCCCGACCTGGTGGCGGAAGGCCTCGATCCTGTCACCCTCGGGCTCCCAGCGGCCGACTGGCCGGCGGAATAGCCGTCGCCGAGCCGCGACCCGGGCTTATTTCGCCAGCAGGCGGAGGGCGAGTCGCCGGCCCCGCCCTTGGCGGATGGCCAGCGCGATCCAGAGCCGGAAGAGGCAGTCGACCAGGTTCTCCTCGTCCGCCCCGACATAGACGGGGCGCAGGCCGACGCCTTCAATCACCGTTTCCACCGCGGCCCGGTCGGCCTCACCCGAGGAAAAGAACATGTCCGCCCGTCCGTCGGCAAAGACGGGATTCGCCATGTTCTCGCCGCCGAGGGTGTTGAACGCCCGGGCGTAGCGCACACCGCCCGGCAACGCCGGCCGGGAATTGGCCACCGCCTCGCCCATCCGGTTGGTGGCGTCGATCACCAGCTTGTCGACCAGCGCGTCGCCCGAGGAGGCAACGAGGTCGCCGACCGCAGCGGCGGGCAACGCCAGGATCACCACCTCGGCGCTGGCCAAGGCCTCGGCCACGGTGGTCACCACCGCGGTGGTGGCGCCGGCCACGTCGTCGTCGTCGGGGTGGCGCGACCCGAAGCGGACCTGGTGGCCGGCGCCGGCCAGCGCCCGCCCCAGAGTCCCGCCGATGAAGCCCGTCCCGATGATGGCGATATCCATGGACCCGGTTCCTACCAGCTTTTGTCGCCAGGCTTGATCGCGCCTGGACACGTACTCCTCGTAGGTATACGCTCAGTGTATGCATCCAGGTATGAGCGTGCCGTTTGCCCTTCTCGGCCTGCTGGAACGAGAACCCAGTCATGGCTACGACCTCAAACGCGACTACGACGAATTTTTCGGCCGCGGCAAACCGCTGCCCTACGGCCAGGTCTACGCCACCCTCTCCCGGCTGGCGCGCGACGGCCGGGTGGTTCCGGGCGACGTCGAACCCGGAGCCGGGCCCGACCGGAAGCGCTACACCATCACCGCCGCCGGCAAGACCGACGTCGAGGCGTGGCTCACCACCCCGGTCGAGCCGGAACCCCACCTGCAGACGGTGCTGTTCGTCAAGGTGGTCCTGGCCCTCATGCTGGGCCGCTCGGCCGAGCAGTACCTCGATACCCAGCGGGCCGCCCACCTGCAGCGCATGCGGGAGCTGACCGACGTCAAGCGCAGCGGCGGCACCGTCGACGGTCTGCTGGCCGACCACGGGCTGTTCCACCTCGAGGCCGACCTGCGCTGGATCGACCTGACGGCGGCCCGCCTCGGCGAGCTGGCCCAGATGGTGGCGTCGTGACCGCCGCGCCCGACGGCGGACCCGTGATCGAGGGCAGAACGCTGCACCTCTCCTTTGGTGAAACGCCGGCCCTGCAGGGGGCCAGCGTGTCGGTGGCGGCGGGCGAGATCCTCGCCGTCATGGGACCGAGTGGCTCGGGGAAGTCCACCCTGCTGCACTGCCTGGCCGGGAAACTCCGGCCCCAGCGGGGCGAGGTGCTCTACCAAGGTCGCAGGGTCGACACGCTGGGCGAGGGGGAGCGCACCGCCCTGCGCCGCGACCGTTTGGGATTCGTCTTCCAGTTCGGGCAACTGGTCCCCGAACTGACCGCCGCCGAGAACGTCGCCTTGCCGCTGCTTCTCGGCGGGATGCGCCGCGCCCCGGCGCTGAGGGAGGCCCACGGGTGGTTCGAACGCCTCGGCCTTGCGGGCCTGGAGTCCCGGCGCTCCGGGGAGCTGTCCGGCGGCCAGGCGCAACGCGTCGCCATCGCCCGGGGCCTCGTGACCCACCCCAACGTCCTGTTCGCCGACGAGCCCACCGGCTCGCTGGACTCGCTGACCGGCGAGCGGGTGATGGACCTCTTGGTCACGGCCAGCCGGCAGGAGGGTGCCGCCATGATCCTCGTTACTCACGAGCCTCGCGTCGCCGCCTACGCCGACCGCGAGGTCGTCGTCCGCGACGGGAAGGCGGCCGCCCTCACCCTCGGGCGGGTCTCGTGATCCGGCTCGGCTGGCGGCTGACCGTCAACGGTGGCCGGGAATCGGCCGTGCGCCTCGTCGTCACCGCCGCCGCCGTCGCCCTCGGCGTCGGCCTCCTGCTGATCTCACTCGCCGGCGTGCACGCCCTCAACGCCCAGAACCACCGCACCGCCTGGCTGGATTCCGGCGACCGCTTCGGGCCGCAACTGAACCCGCCCGCCGGGCCGGCCACGGGCGGCGACGCGCTGTGGTGGCAACACAGCCTTGACCATTACGGGACGCTCACGATCGACCGGGTGGACGTCGCCCCCACCGGCCCCCACCCCCTCGCCCTACCCGGCATTCCCGCGATCCCCGGGCCGGGCCAGTTCTATGTGTCACCGGCGCTGGCCCGGCTCCTCCGGTCGGCACCCCGGGCAGAACTGGGCGACCGCTTCCCCGGCGTCGAAATCGGCATGGTCGGACGATCGGCCCTCCCGGCGCCCAATTCCCTACTCGTCGTGGTGGGCCACCGCACCGCCGATCTCTCTGCCAACCCCCGCAGCGTCGTCGTACCCGCCATCACCACCCAGCCCGGACACGGCGCGGGAGGCTGGGACGCCAACAAGCTGCAAACCATTCTCGCCGTCGGCGCTCTGGCCCTGCTCTTTCCGGTGCTCATCTTCATCGGAACCGCCACCCGCCTGGCCGCGGCCCGGCGAGAGGAGCGATTCGCCGCCATGCGCCTGGTGGGCGCGACTCCCCGGCAGGTCTCGACCGTCGCCGCGGTGGAAGCGTCGGTGGCTGCCTTCGCCGGCGTGCTGGTCGGCTTCGGCGTCTTCCTCCTTCTGCGGCCGGTCCTGACCAACGTTCCCTTTACCGGCGCGCCGTTCGCCGCCGGCGACCTGGCGCTCACCCCGGCGGACATCGCCCTGGCTGCGCTCGGGGTGCCGGCGGCGGCGGCGCTGGCGGCTCGGGTGGCGTTGCGCCGGGTGCAAATCTCGCCGCTCGGAGTGAGCCGCCGGGTCACGCCGGCCGCCCCTCGGCGGTGGAGGCTGGTGCCGGTCCTGATCGGCGTCGCCGAGCTCGCCGCCTTCGTCGTCGTCGGGCCGCCGAGCAGCACCGGCGGCCAGCTCCTGGGGTACTTCTCCGGGTGCCTCCTGGTGATGATCGGCCTGGTGGTGGCCGGTCCCTGGTTCACCATGTTGGGCGCTCGCATCATGGCTCGCCGCACGAGCCGGCCGGCGACGCTCATCGCCGGACGCCGGCTAGCGGACAACCCGCGCGGCGCCTTCCGCGCCATCAGCGGGCTGATCCTGGCCCTGTTCTCCACGAGCGTGTCGGTCGGAGTCATCACCACGTTCGGCGCCTACCACGGTGGCGCCAGCAACGGCGCCACCCGCAACACCCTGGTGGCGCGCTTCACCGGACCGGCACCGGTCCCCAGCCACCTCACGGGCGCGACCGTGCTTCACCAGGTCGGCGACCTGCCGCCGGTCTACGTGGTGTCCTGTTCGGAACTGGTTCACACCCCCGCCATCGGCCGGTGTCCCCCGGGCGAGGCGGCGGTGACGATCGCCGCCAACCTCTTCCTCAACGACGTCAACAGCCAGACACGGCTGGCCAGGACCACCTGGCCCGCCGCCGCGGTGGCGGTGCAGGACCTCCCCGTCGGTGGCGTGGTGGTGGAGACCGATGGGAAAAAGGGGGCGGTGGAGCGG
>DATARN010000093.1:0-3732 GCA_036264135.1 Acidimicrobiales bacterium | reverse complement strand
GGGCGGCCACGGCCTGCTCATGGGCGGGGTTGCGGTCGGAGTGCAGCAGCACGACGGCGACGGCGTCGATATCGGCGGCCCGCGGTGCGGCCACCGCGCCGACCGGCTCGATCTCCTGGCCCTCGGCGTCGAGGCGGCCGGGGACGTCGAAGCGCCGGTCGCGGGGAACGAGCGGCGCCGGCCGGTCAACGAAGGGGTCGTAGAGGGAGGGGCGAACCTGGCGGGCGATCTCGATCACATCGGCGTGGCCGGCGGTGGCGAACAAGGCGACCCGGCCGCCTCGCCGCTCCAGCAGGGTGTTGGTGGCGACGGTGGTGCCATGGGCCAGCACGCCGGCACCGCCCGCCTCCTCGACGCCGGCCAGAACCGCCGCCGCCGGGTCGTCCGGGGTCGACAGCAGCTTGCGGATCTCCCCGGACGAGGTGACCACGTCGGTGAACGTCCCGCCGGTGTCCACCCCGATCCGCTGGGTCATCCGGCCAGGATCGCAGCGTTGCGTCCCCCCGGTCCAGCGGCGCACCAGGACTGAGCCGGGCTGAGCCTGGTGTTGCCTTTGGGGCCTGTGGTGTTTGTTTCGCGCCGATTCCGGTAAATACCACCACTTTTCGCGCGAAACGACGCCGCCACTCGGCGCCGCCACTCGGCGCCGCCACTCGGCGCCGCCCGCAGGCACCGCCCCCCAGGCACCGCCACCAGGGGCCTCCCCCAGGCACTGCCCCCAGGCGCCGCCCGCAGCCACGAAAGAGAAAGGGTCCGGCACCCGCCGAAGCGAGCACCGGGCCCTTTCCCACTCCAATCAGCCAGCGGCGCTACGAGACCTCGGCGCCTCCGCCGAGGAAGCCCTCGTCGAGTTCGCCGGCGTCGCCGCCACCGTTGCCGATGCTGGCCAGCCAGGCGGCCAGATCCTCGGGTCCGGTGTCCTCGTCGCTGCTCCAGAACGGCATGCGCTCGGCGTCGGGGGCCTCCATCACCATCTCCCGGTAGCGGGGCATGCCCGTGCCCGCCGGGATCAGCTTGCCGATGATGATGTTCTCCTTGAGCCCGTACAGCTGGTCGGACTTGCCCTCGATGGCCGCCTCGGTGAGCACCCGGGTGGTCTCCTGGAACGACGCCGCCGACAGCCACGAGTCGGTGGCCAGCGACGCCTTGGTGATTCCCATCAGCTCGGGGCGGCCCTCGGCGGGGCGCTTGCCCTCCTGAACCAGGCCGCGGTTGACCTCGGCGTAGATCCGGGAGTCGACCCGCTCACCGGGCAGGAACGGCGACTCGCCCTGCTCGGCCACCAGCACCCGCCGCAGCATCTGGCGGACGATGAGCTCGATGTGCTTGTCGTGGATGGACACGCCCTGGTCCCGGTACACCTGCTGGACCTCGGCCACCAGGTAGAGCTGGGTCTCGCGGATGCCCTTGATCTCCAGCAGCTGCTTGGGGTCCTTCGGTCCGTCGACGAGGGCGTCGCCGGCGCTGACCTCGGCGCCGTCACGGATCCCGTCGGCCAACTTGGCCCGGGTGGACACGTTGTACATGTCCTCGGTGCCGTCGTCGGAGACGATCGTGATCTTGCGGACGTTGTCCTCCTCGGCGATGCGAATCACGCCGGTCGTGCGGGCCAGGACCGCGGCGCCCTTCGGCGTGCGGGCCTCGAACAGCTCGACGACGCGGGGCAGGCCGTGGGTGATGTCCTCACCGGCGATGCCGCCGGTGTGGAACGTCCGCATGGTCAGCTGCGTGCCCGGCTCACCGATCGACTGGGCGGCGATAACGCCGACCGCCTCGCCGAGCTCAATGGACCGGTTGGTGGCCAGTGACCGCCCGTAGCAGGCGGCGCAGATGCCGTGCTCGGCCTCACAGGTCAACACGGTGCGGACCGAGACCTCCTCGACGGCGGGGTCGTCACGCAGACGCACCATGTCGAAGGGGCTGACGGACATGCCCGCCGGGAACACGGTGCCGTCCGACAGCGTCACGTCCCGGGCCAGCACCCGGCCGTCGAGGCGGGTCTCCAGGTAGGAGCGCACCTTCTCGTCGTCGGGGGTCACGTGGCTGACCCGCAGGCCGCGCGTCGAGCCGCAGTCGTCCTCGCGGATGATGAGCTCCTGGGCCACGTCGACCAACCGCCGGGTCAGGTACCCGGAGTCGGCCGTCCGCAGGGCGGTGTCGGCCAGGCCCTTGCGGGCGCCGTGGGTGGAGATGAAGTACTCCAGGACCGACAGGCCCTCCCGGAACGAGGACAGGATGGGCCGGGGGATCATCTCACCACGAGGGTTCGAGACCAGGCCCTTCATGCCCGCGATCTGGCGGACCTGCTGGGGGTTACCACGGGCGCCGGAGTCGACCATCATGTCCAGCGGGTTGAAGGCGATCTGGTGGAGGGTTTCCTCCATCGCCTTGCCGACTTCGGAGTTGGCCGACGTCCAGATCTCGATTTCCTTCTGGCGCCGCTCGTCGTCGGTGATGATGCCCCGCTTGAACTGGTTCTCCGCCTTCTGGGCCTCGGCCTCGAAGCGCTCGATGATCTGTGCCTTGCGGGGCGGCGTCTTGACGTCGTCGATGGAGATCGTCAGGCCCGACTGAGCGGCGTAGCGGAAGCACAGGTCCTTGATCTTGTCCAGGCTCGACGCCACGATGGCACGGGAGTACTGGTCGGCCAGCGTCTCGACGATCTGGCCCAGGCTGCGGTTGCGCTTGCCCACGATGTCGTTGACGAACTCGAAGTCGTCGGGCAGGGCGGTGTTGAAGATGATCCGCCCCGGAGACGTCTCCATCTCCAGCGGCGCAGCGTCGCCGTCGGGCGACGGGACACGCCACTTGACCTGGGCCTGCAGCTCGATGTCGCCGGCCTCGTAGGCCTGCTCCACCTCATACAGGTTGCGGAAGACGCGACCCTCACCCTTGGCGCCGGGGCGCATGACGGTGAGGTAGTAGGCCCCGAACACCATGTCCTGGGTCGGCGTCACGATGGGGCGCCCGGTGGCGGGCGACAGGATGTTGTTGGCCGACAGCATGAGCACCCTCGCCTCGGCCTGGGCCTCGGCGGAGAGGGGCAGGTGGACGGCCATCTGGTCGCCGTCGAAGTCGGCGTTGAAGGCGGTGCACACCAGGGGGTGGATCTGGATGGCCTTGCCCTCGACGAGGACCGGCTCGAAGGCCTGGATGCCGAGGCGGTGCAGGGTGGGAGCCCGGTTCAGGAACACCGGGTGCTCCTTGATGACCTCCTCCAGCACGTCCCAGACCTGGGCCCGCCGGCGCTCAACCATGCGCTTGGCCGACTTGATGTTCTGGGCCAGCTCCAGGTCGACCAGGCGCTTCATGACGAACGGCTTGAACAGCTCCAGCGCCATCAGCTTGGGCAGGCCGCACTGGTGGAGCTTCAGCATGGGGCCGACCACGATGACCGACCGGCCGGAGTAGTCGACGCGCTTGCCCAGCAGGTTCTGGCGGAACCGGCCCTGCTTGCCCTTCAACATGTCCGACAGCGACTTGAGCGGCCGGTTCCCGGGACCGGTGACCGGACGGCCCCGGCGGCCGTTGTCGAACAGGGCGTCGACGGCCTCCTGGAGCATCCGCTTCTCGTTGTTGACAATGATCTCAGGCGCGCCCAGGTCCAACAGCCGCTTCAGGCGGTTGTTGCGGTTGATCACCCGGCGGTACAGGTCGTTCAGGTCGGAGGTGGCGAACCGGCCACCGTCCAGCTGCACCATGGGCCGCAGTTCCGGCGGGATCACCGGGACG
>DATARN010000040.1:0-12766 GCA_036264135.1 Acidimicrobiales bacterium | reverse complement strand
TGGCCGTCACCTTCCACACCCGCATCCGCGACGACGTGCGCTTCGACTCCGTCGACGCCCTGGTCGCCCAGATGGACCGGGACGTGGTCGCCACCCGCCAGGCCCTCGCCGTCTGAACCGCCACCGACCGTTCTGTGACGGCTCCGGGCGTGCCGGTGCGCCCAAACCCTGCACAGAACGGAGCGAGCGCGCATTCTGTGAGGGGTCCGGGCGTGCCGGTGCGCCCAAACCCTGCACAGAACGGAGCGAGTGCGCATTCTGTGAGGGGTCCGGGCGTGCCGGTGCGCCCAAACCCTGCACAGAACGGGAGGTCAGTCGTCGGCGGGGCGGTGCCCCGTCGCCCGTTCCCGCTTTCGGTCGCCCTGGCGGCGTTTTTCCGTCACGCGGCGCTCCTTGGCGGCCCGCGAGGGGCGGGTCGGCCGGCGCGCCGGGCGCACCCGGAGGGCGCCGGCCAGGCGGCCGGCGAGTCGGCCCAGGGCCAGCTCGCGGTTGCGGGCCTTGGAGCGCTCGTCGCTGGCGACGACGCGCACCACGGGACCCAGCTGGGCGAGCAACCGTTCCCGCTGGGCGTCGCTAAGGGCCGGCGAATCCAGGACCGAGAACCGCACCTCCGCCTTAGTGTTGGCCGTGTTGGCGTGCTGGCCGCCCGGGCCGCCCGACGCCGTGAACCGCCATTCGAGCTCGTCGTACGGGATGGCCAGGGACTTGGTCACCTGCAAACTCTCGCCCGGCACACGGCCAAGGTACCGGCTGCTGCTACCATGGAACGCGCCGCCGGGCGACCGCCCGGTCGCGTCCGTGTACCGCACGTACTGACAAGGAACCCTTTGCTGCATGCCTGACAAAGCTGCCACGATCGCCACCTACCGCCTCCATGAGACCGATACCGGATCACCGGAGGTGCAAGTTGCGATCCTCAGCGAGCGCATCGCCCACCTCACCGAGCACCTCAAGGTGCAGAAGGGCGATCATCACACCCGGCGAGGGCTGATGAAGCTGATCGGTCGGCGTCGCCGCCTGCTCGACTACGTGCGGGCCAATGACGTCGAGCGCTACCGCGAGCTGATCGCCAAACTCGGCTTGCGACGCTGACCAGGTGTGCGGGCGGCCCTGCGGCCGCCCGATTCGCGCCCGGCTCCATCCCGCCAGCCAGCACCACCAGAAGGACAATTACCAAACCACAGCAGTAAACCAGCGGCCCACGGGGTCAGCTGCCAGTCGAAGATCACCGAGGCGCCCGGGCCCCACCCGGCCCCCTTCCCAGTCCGGTGTTCGTCGACTGGGAACTGGCCCATCGCCGCTCCAAACCGAGACCCGCCGTGCGGGTCATGAAAGGAGCGTTCCCATGGGGGATGCCATTTCCGTTTCCGGCCCGATCACCGGGTCCGACCGGACACTGAGTTTTGAGACCGGACTGCTGGCGCAGCAGTCGCAGGGGGCGGTCGTCGCCCGTATCGGCGAGACCGTCGTCCTGGCCACGGCCAACGCCGCCAAGGATGTCCGGGAGGGGATCGACTTCTTCCCCCTCACCGTTGACGTGGAGGAACGCATGTACGCCGCCGGGAAGATCCCCGGCTCGTTCTTCCGCCGGGAGGGCCGGCCGACCGACCAGGCCATCCTCACCGCCCGGCTCATCGACCGGCCGCTGCGCCCGTCGTTCAAGGACGGCTACCGCAACGAGACCCAGGTCGTGGTGACCGTCCTCGGCGCCGACCAGGAGAACCCCCACGACGTGCTGGCCATCAACGCCGCCAGCGCGGCGCTGATGCTGTCGGGCATCCCCTTCGAGGGGCCGCTCGGCGCGGTGCGTATCGCCTACTCGACCGAGGGTGAGTGGATCGCCCACCCCACCTACCAGGACGGCGACGCCTCGACCTTCGAGTTGGTGGTCGCCGGCCGGCAGACCGACTCGGGTGACATCGCCATCATGATGGTCGAGGCCGGCGGCACCGAGAAGGCGTGGGAGTTCTACGAGGACGGCGCCCCGAAGGTCACCGAGGAGATCATCGCCGACGGGTTGGAGGCAGCCAAGACCTGGATCCGGGAGTCCATCGAGCTGCAGCGCCAGCTGGTGGAGAAGGCCGGCGTGCACGCGCCTATCCCGTACGTCCCCCAGGTTGACTACGGCGACGACGTCATGGCGCGGGTCGCCGAGGTGGGCTCTGACCGCATCGCCAAGATCACGACCATCACCCAGAAGGCGGAGCGCAACAACGCCACCGACGAGGCGACCAAGGAGATCATGGCCGAACTGGGCGAGGAGTTTCCCGGGCGAAACCATGAGATCAAGGCCGCCATCCGGGCGTTGACCAAGAAGCTGGTCCGCCAGCGCATCGTCACCGAGAATGTGCGAATGGACGGCCGGGGGCCGACCGAAATCCGGCCGCTGTCGGCGGAGGTGGGCATCATTCCCACCGCCCACGGCTCGGCCCTGTTCCAGCGGGGCGAGACCCAGGTCCTCAACGTCACGACGCTCGGCATGCCCCGCATGGACCAGCTGCTCGACACCATCGGTATCGACGAGAAGAAGCGCTACATGCACCACTACAACATGCCGCCCTACTCCAACGGCGAGGTCGGCCGAGTCGGCAGCCCCAAGCGCCGCGAGATCGGCCACGGCCTGCTGGCCGAGCGGGCGCTGCTGCCCGTCGTGCCGCCCATCGAGGAGTTCCCGTACGCCCTGCGAGTCGTTTCGGAGGTGCTCAGCTCCAACGGCTCGACGTCGATGGCCTCGGTGTGCGGTTCCACCCTGTCGCTGATGGACGCTGGTGTTCCGATCAAGGCGCCGGTGGCGGGGATCGCCATGGGCCTGGTCTACGTGGACGGCAAGTACACCACCCTGACCGACATCCTCGGCGCCGAGGACGCCTTCGGTGACATGGACTTCAAGGTGGCGGGAACGGCGGAGTTCGTGACCGCCCTGCAGCTGGACACCAAGATCGACGGCCTGCCGGCCGACGTGCTGGCCGCCGCCCTGGGCCAGGCCCGGGACGCCCGGCTGAAGATCCTCGACGTCATGCACGAGGCCATCGCCTCGCCCCGAGCCTCGGTGCGGGAGACCGCCCCCAAGATCGTCAGCCTGGAGATCCCGATCGACAAGATCGGCGAGGTCATCGGCCCCAAGGGCAAGGTCATCAACGCCCTGCAGGCCGAGACGGGCACCGACATCGCGGTCGACGACGACGGCAGCGTGGGGACGGTGACCATTGCCGCCCGTGACGGCGCGGCGGTCGAGGAGGCCCGCCGGCGCATCGAGCTGATCCTCGATCCGCCCAAGGCGGAAGTCGGGATGGTCTACACCGGCAAGGTGGTCAATATCACCAAGTTCGGGGCGTTCGTCAACATCCTCCCCGGCCGCGACGGCCTGCTCCACATCTCGAAGCTGGGACGGGGCAAGCGCATCGAGCGGGTCGAGGACGTGGTCGACCTCGGTGACGACATCAGCGTGCGGGTCGACGACATCGATCCCCAGGGCAAGGTGTCGCTCAGCGTGGTCGGCGAGGAGGGCGACGAGTCGGCGGGCGCCGGCGGCGGCTCCGAGGGGGGTCGGGGCCGCGGCAACGGCGCCCCCCGGTCGAGTGAGCGGGGCGACCGTGACCGTGGCGAGCGCGGCGACCGGGGAGAGCGGGGCGAGCGCGGCGGCGGCGACCGCGAGCCTCGTCGTGAGAGCCGGGCGCCGGCCAACGGCGGGGGCGAAGACGGTCCGGTCGTCTCGTTCGAGGATTCGTGGGAGGACGAGGCCCGTGCCACCTTCGGGGACCTGGGCCCCGCCCCGGCGCCGGGCGCCTATGGCGAGCCCGAGCGTGACAGCGCACCCCGGCGCAATCCCCGCCGGCGCCGCTAGGCGCCCGGCGGCGGTTCACCGTTGACGCTGGCCACCACCATCACCGAGACGCGGCTCGATTGCGGCCTGTCGGTCGTCACCGAGCGCATGCCCGACGTGCGCTCGGTGGCCATCGGCTTCTGGGTCGGGACAGGTTCGCGCGACGAGGACCACCGCCTCTCGGGGGCGTCGCACTTTCTGGAGCACCTCCTTTTCAAGGGGACTGACGCCCGCTCCGCCCGGGCCATAGCCGAGGCCGTGGACGAGGTGGGCGGCGACATGAATGCCTTCACCACCAAGGAATACACCGCCTTCTACCTGCGGGTCCTCTCCGACGCCATCGACACCGGGCTGGACATCCTCTCCGACATCATGTGGCAGCCGGCGTTCCGGCCCGCCGAGGTCGAAGCCGAGCGGCACGTGATTGTCGAAGAGATCCTGATGCACGGCGACGAGCCCGACGACATGGTGCACGACGTATTGGCCGAGGCCCTCTGGGCCGGGCATCCCCTGGGCCGGGAGGTGCTGGGCACCGAGGAGTCGATCGAGGGCCTGGGCCGTCAGGACATCGCCGCCTTTCACGCCCACCATTACCGCCCCGGCAATATCGTCCTGGCCGCGGCCGGGGACCTCGACCCCGACGCGGTGGTGGCGGGCATCGAGCGCCGGTTCCAGGGCCGGCTCGGGGGCGCCCCGCCGCCGCGGGAGGCGCCCGAGGGGTCGCTCCGGCCCGTCGCCGTCCTCAACCGGCCGACCGAGCAGGCCCACCTGTGCGTCGGCTTCCCGGCCTTCGACCGCAACGACGAGGATCGGTGGGCGCTGTCCGTGCTGGATCACGTGTTCGGCGGCGGGATGTCGAGCCGCCTGTTCCAGGAGATCCGCGAGGAGCGCGGGCTGGCGTATTCCGTGTACTCGTACCGGTCGCTGTTCCAGGGCACTGGGGCGCTGGTCGTCTACGCCGGGACCTCGCCCGCCAAAGCGCGCGAGGTGCTGCAGCTGGTCCACGCCGAGGTCGACCGCCTGATCGATGCCGGGATCAGCGACCGGGAGCTGGCCATGGCCAAGACCCACCTGCGGGGCTCGCTGGCCCTGGCCCTCGAGGACTCCGGGGCCCGTATGAGCCGTATCGGCCGCAGCCAGCTGGTCCACGGGGTCGTTCCCTCCCTGGAGGACCTGGACGAACGGCTGGAGGCCGTGTCGCGCCAGGACGTGCGGCGGGTCATCGACCGCGTCTTGACCGGGCCCCGCGTGCTGGCTGCCCTCGGCCCCTTCGATGAGGGCGACTTCTCCTGACCTCGACCCCCTCCCGCTTCTTCTAGTGGGCCGCCTTCGTGTGGGGGTCTTCGGCGCCGGCGGCCGGATGGGCGCCGAGGTGAGCCGGGCCGTCGCCGGCGATACCGAGCTGGAGCTGGTGGCCGCCGTTGACCCGTCGTGCCCGGGCCGGGAGGAGAGCGGCGTTGTGATCGCCGCCGAGCCCGACGCCATGCTCGGCGCCGGCGCCCAGGTGACGGTCGACTTCACCGTGCTCGCCGCGGCCCGGGAGAACCTGGCCTGGTGCGCCCGCCACGGGGTTCACGCCGTGGTAGGCACGAGCGGGTTCACCTCGGACGACCTCGGCGACCTCGAGCGGCTCTTTCCCACCGAGGGCGGGGTGGGGTGTTTCATCGCCCCTAACTTCGCCATCGGTGCGGTACTGATGATGCGCTTCGCCGAGCTGGCCGCCCCCTGGTTCGACTCGGCCGAGATCATCGAGTTGCACCACGACGCCAAGGTCGACGCCCCGTCGGGGACGGCGGCGGCGACCGCGGCGCGCATGGCGGCGGCGTCGGACCGGTGGGGGAGCGACCCCACCAAGACCGAGACCCTCCCCGGTGCCCGGGGCGGCGCCGGGCCCGCCGGGATCCGCATCCATTCGGTCCGTCTCCGCGGCCTGGTCGCCCACCAGGAAGTGCTGCTGGGCACCGCCGGCCAGAGCCTGACGATCCGTCACGACTCCTACGACCGCAGCTCGTTCATGCCCGGAGTCTTGATGGCCGTCAAGGCGGTGGCCGACCATCCCGGCGTCACCGTTGGCCTGGAGCACCTGCTCGGAATCTGAGCCCGCCGCCTCTCGGGGCACGGGGCGGCTGCCCCGGGCGGGAGCCGGAGGGCGGGGGGCGGCGGCCCCAGGGGCCGCGAGCCGGGGGCCGGGGGGGCGGCCGCCCTAGGCGGCGGGGGAGAGCGGGGGCCGCGGGCCGGGGGCCGGGGGCCGGGGGGGCGGCCGCCCGAGGCGGTGGGGCCAGTTGTACGCTCGTCGCCGGCGGCCAGGCCGAGAGGAAGGGCCGCCCGGGGAAAAGGGGGGATGGCCATGCAGGGCCTCATGCAGAACATGCCGCTGAACCTGGCGATGGTGTTCCGCCGGGCGGAGCGCCTGTACGGGGACAAGACGGTGGTCACCGCGGGGCGAAAGCCGGCGGACGGCGCGGCGCCGACCTCGCGTACCACCATCGCCCAGTGGGTCGACCGGACCCGGCAGCTGGCAGGTGTCCTCGACCAGCTGGAGATCGGTCAGGACGCCCGGGTGGGCACCTTCGCCTGGAACAGCACCCGTCATCTGGAGCTGTATTTCGCCGCTCCTTGTGCCGGCCGGGTGCTGCACACCCTCAACATCCGCCTCTTTGCCGACCAGCTGAGCTACATCGTCAACCACGCCGGCGACGAGATCATCTTCGTCGACCGCTCCCTGTTCCCGATCCTGCGGCCGCTCCTGGGTGGGTTCCCCCTCGTCCGCCACATCGTGGTCATGGACGACACCGGCGGGGCGGCCGCCGACCCCCTGCCTGACGATGGCCGGATCCTGGACTACGACACGCTGCTGGCCGACGCCAAGCCGGTCGACTTCGAAGACCCCGACGAGGACCGGGCCGCGGCCATGTGCTACACGAGCGGCACGACGGGCAATCCCAAGGGGGTGGTGTACTCCCACCGCTCCACAGTGCTCCACTGCATGGGCGCCATGATGGCCGACGGGATCGGCGTGCGAGAGCGCGACGTGATCCTCCCCGTGGTCCCGATGTTCCACGTCAATGCCTGGGGCCTGCCCCACGCCGCGGTATTTGCCGGCGCCAGCCTGGTCTTTCCCGGTCCGGACATGACGCCGACGGCCATCGCCGACCTCATCGTCCGTGAACGGGTGACGCTGGCCGCCGGTGTCCCCACCATCTGGATGGGCGCCCTCGCGGAGCTGGAGGGCCGCGACACGTCGGCCCTCACCCGGATCGTGTGCGGGGGCTCGGCGGTTCCCAAGGCCCTCTCCGAGGCGTACCGGGCCAAGATCGGCCAGCCGCTGCTGCAGGCGTGGGGCATGACCGAGACGAGCCCGCTGGCGTCGGTCTGCGGCATCCGGTCGAGCCTGGCCGAGGAGCCCGAGGAGGTCCTGGCCGATATCCGCGCCACCCAGGGCATCCCCGTGGCCGGCGTGGAGCTTCGCATCGTGGAACCGGGCTCCACCTCGGAGCTCCCGTGGGACGGCGAGGCCCGCGGCGAGGTCCAGGTGCGCGGCCCCTGGATCGTGCGCGGCTACTACGACGATCCCCGCTCCGCCGAGTCGTTCACCGCCGATGGCTGGCTCAGAACCGGCGACGTCGCCACCGTCCGGCCGGACGGGTACGTCCATCTCGTCGACCGGACCAAAGACCTCATCAAGAGCGGCGGCGAGTGGATCAGCTCGGTGGCGCTCGAGAACGAACTCATGGGCCACCCCGACGTCGCCGAAGCGGCGGTGATCGGTATCCCGGACGAACGGTGGCAAGAGCGCCCCCTAGCCTGCGTCGTCCGCAAACCGGGATCCACCGTGACCGAGGACGAGCTGCTTACCTGGCTGGCGCCCAAGGTTCCCCGCTGGTGGGTGCCCGACGCGTGCGTGTTCATCGACGAGGTTCCGAAGACCTCGGTCGGCAAGTTCTCCAAGAGGACCCTGCGGGATCGCTTCGCCGATTTCCGGCTGCCCGCCGGCCCAGACCCCGCCGGCCCGGACCCGGCCCGTCCGGATACGCGCAGCTAGGAGCCGTCCCTCTTGGAGTGGGCCGCCTGGAGATGCTCGACCAGGGCCCCCAGGCTGGTCGCGGCGTTGAGGCCGCTGGTGGACGGCATCACGTAGGCGTCGACGCCCCCGAACGGCACCTCCTGCCACCCGGCGTGGGCCGCCCGGTCGATCGCCGCCCGGTAGCCGGCCAGGCCCACGAAGACGACAGCCTCCGGTCGCAGCCACGCCACCAGGGCCGCCACCCGGGCGGCGCCGGCGCGGTAGTCGGCGGGCTGGAGTTCGCTGGCCCGGGGCGTGGCCCGCTTGACGAGGTCGGTCATACCGACCCGGTCGCGCGCCAGGACCAGAAACGGCTGCCGGGCATGCGCCTCGGCGATGACCCCCGACAGCACTGCGGCGCGCCAGAAGCGGTTGGTCGCCCCGGCGTAGCCGAACCCCCGGTCGGCGGAGACGACACTGGGATTAAGCCCGCAGATCAGCAGCCGCATGCCGGGCCCGACGAAGTCGGGGAGGGTACGAGCCGCCCGGGCCCGGACCGTCACCCAGTCCTTGCTGCGGCTCAACTCGTCGACGGTGAAGCCGGCGCCCAGCAGCAGCGGCGCCAACTCCTCCGCCTCCCAGCGGGCGAAGAACCGGCCGGGAAAGTCGTCGTTGGGCAGCGGGCCCTCGCCGGTGCCCGCTCGCAGCGTCATTTCCAGGGGCGCCCCGACCGCCAGCGCGTGTTGCAGGTGGGCCAGGGCGGCCGGAAGGTCGAAACGGCGCAGGTGGAGGTAGGACGCCCGGGCCCACGCCCCACCGAGGCGCCGGGGGGCGAATGGCAGCGCCTCCAGGTCGCCCTGCACCACGGGCACGTCGGCCGCCACCCCCCGACCGGCCAGCAGCATGGCCCGGGCGCCGTCCAGACCGACCAGCGGCCGGCGGAGGAAGGGGAAATACCCGCCCGCCCCGGATCCGACGTCCACGATCGGCCGCCCCGGCAGAACTCGGCGGGAAAAGGAGGCCGCTTCATCCACCAGGCTCGGTGGTCGACGCTCGGCCCATTCGGCGGCATGGGTTTCGTACACGGCGCGGGTCGACTCGTCCACAGGACCTAGCCTCGCGTGCCCAACGACGAGGGGCCTAGCCTGATTCCATGGCCATCGATTCCGAGCCGACCTTCGGCACCACGGACCGCAGCATCGTCGAGCTGACGAACACCGACGTCGACGAGACGCTCCACCACGTGCGGGCCAACTACGACACCATCTTCACCTGGGACTACGAGAAGGGCGCCCGTCCCAAGCTGAGCCGGCTCTACGAGAAGGCCAAGACGGCGATGTGGAACGCGTCGACCGATCTGCCGTGGGACACGCCGGTCGACCAGGAGCGCATAATGCTGTCGTTCCTCGAGGAGAAGGGCGGTTTCGGCCGCGGCGTGGACCTTTCCCACACCGCCCTGGAGCACTGGGGTGACGAAGAGTGGGTCCGCTTCGGCGTGGAGAACCAGAACTGGACGCTGTCGCAGTTCATGCACGGCGAGCAGGGCGCACTGGTCTGCACGTCACGCATTATCGAGAATGTCCCCTGGATCGACGCCAAGTATTTCGCCGCCACCCAGGTAATGGACGAGGCCCGCCACCTCGAGGTGTTCTCCCGATATCTCGACACCAAGTTGTCCGGCCACTACCCGATCAACTTTCACTTGCGCATGCTGCTCGACGACATCATCGCCGACAGCCGGTGGGACATGACCTACCTCGGAATGCAGATCATGGTCGAGGGGCTGGCGCTGGCGGCGTTCGGGTTCTTGCACAAGCTCACCGACGAGCCCCTCCTGAAGCAGCTCCTGTACTACGTCATGGCCGACGAGGCCCGCCACGTCGCCTTCGGGGTCCTCAGCCTGCAGGACTTCTATTCGGAGTTGAGCGCCCCGGAGATCCACGAGCGCCAGGAGTTCGCCTACGAGGCGGCGGTGCGCATGCGGGACCGCTTCATGCAACAAGAGGTCTGGGATCGGATGGGGGTCCCCATGGCCGACGCCCTGGTCTTGATGCGGGGCTCGTCCGAGCGCAAGTTCTTCACCGAGATGCTCTTTTCCAAAATTGTGCCGAATTGCAAGAAGCTCGGACTGCTCGATGCCGCCGACGGCTGGTTGCGTACCAAATTCCAGGAGCTCGGCGTGATCCAGTTCGAGGACTGGGAGGACACCGGCGAGGAATACCAGATGTTCCAGCTGGCGGAGGGGGCGCCGGCGCCCGAGGACGGAGATGGGGCCGAGACCGATGGGGGATCGGGGCCGGCGGGGTCGAACTGTTGATGAGTAGTGGGTCCTGGAGACCCGCAACTCATCAAGAGCTCGGGGTGTCGACGCTGGATCGGGGTCGGCGGGGGCGTAGAGGCACGGGTCACGGTCGGCCGGGGGCGTCAAAGCGGGGCGCCGGATAGTGCGGCGGTCCGGCGGCAGCCGGGTAGGCTTCCCCCTTATGGGACCTGGGCGTTTTGGCGCCGTTCTCACCGCCATGATCACGCCTTTCGACGAGCTCGGAGGCCTTGACGTCGACGGCGCGGTGACGTTGGCCCGCTGGCTGGTCCAGCGGGGGAGCGACGGCCTGGTGGTCGCCGGGACCACCGGTGAGAGCCCGGTGCTCTCGGACGAGGAGAAGGTGACGCTGTGGGAGGCGGTGGCCAATGCCGTCACCGTTCCGGTCGTGGCCGGCTCGGGCACCAACGACACCGCCCACTCCGTTGAGCTGACCCGACGCGCCGCCCAGGTGGGGGCGGCGGGCATCCTGGCGGTGACGCCGTACTACAACCGCCCGCCCCAGGCCGGACTGGAGGGCCACTTTCGAGCCGTCGCCGCCGCCACCAGCCTGCCAGTGCTGATCTATGACATCCCGGTGCGAACGGGACGCAAGGTGGCCCATGAGACGCTCGTGGCCCTGGCCCGTCAGGTGCCGACGATCGTGGGCGTGAAAGACGCCACCGGCGATCCCGCCGAGTCGGCACGCCTGCTTGCGGAGGCGCCCCCGGGCTTCGACCTGTACTCCGGTGACGACGCCTTGACCCTGCCGTTGCTGGCCGTGGGCGGATCCGGTGTCATCAGCGTCGCCTCGCACTGGGCGGGCGAGGAGATCGCCGAGATGGTGTCGTCGTTTTTCCAGGGCGACATCGACGGCGCCCGCAAGATGAACGCCCGCCTGCTCGAGTCGTGGCGCTTTCAGACCGGTGACGCCACCCCGAATCCCATCCCGGTCAAGGCCATGATGCGGGCCCTGGGCCTGCCTGCCGGCCAGTGCCGCCTGCCTATGGGTCCGGCGCCCACCGGTGTCGACGAACGGGCCAACGAGGTCATGCTGCACCTGCGGGGCGTGGGCGCCACCGATGCCGGCCTGCGGAGCCACCAGGAACTCCTTGGCTGAACCTGTCCGGCTCGTCTTCCTTGGCGGCCTCGGCGAAATCGGACGCAACTGCGCCTGCATCGAGGTCGACAACCGCATCCTCATTCTCGACTGCGGGGTCATGTTCCCCGACCTCGAGATGCCCGGCGTGGACCTCGTGTTGCCGGACTTCAGTTATCTGCGGGAGAACGCCGATCGCGTCGAGGCTTGTGTCCTGACCCACGGGCACGAGGACCACGTCGGCGGCCTGAGCTTCCTGCTACGAGAGTTGAAGGTGCCGATCTTCGGCTCCGCCCTGACCCTCGGCTTGGCCCGCAGCCGCATCGAGGAAGCGGGACTGCTCGGCCGCACCACCATGCACCCCGTCCGGGACGGCGAACGGCGGCAGATCGGACCCTTTGACGTCGAGTTCATCCCCGTTACGCACTCGGTGCCCCACGGGTTCGCCACCGCCTTCCACACCCCCCAAGGGATCATCCTCCACTCCGGGGACTTCAAGCTCGACCTGACACCAGTCGACGGTCGCCTCACCGATCTCGGCCGCATCGGCGCGCTGGCCTCGGAAGAAGGCATCCGACTCCTGCTGTCCGACTCCACCAATGCCGAGGAGATCGGGCATTCCGACACCGAGCGGGCCGTTGGCCGGGTACTTCAGGACCTCTTCACCGCCCATCCGGACAAACGGATCATCGTCACCTGCTTCGCCAGCCACATCCACCGCATCCAACAAGTTGCCAACGCGGCCATCGCCAATGGCCGCATCATCGCCACCCTTGGGCGTTCCATGGGGAAGAACATCGCCCTGGCGCGCAGCCTCGGGCTTCTCCACGTCCCCGACAGTGCCCTGGTGGACATCGAAAAGATCGGCGATTTCGACCCCCGCCGGGTCTGTGTCGTCTCGACCGGGTCCCAAGGTGAACCGATGTCCGCGCTGGCCCTCATGGCGGCGGGCGAGAACAAGTGGCTCACCGTCGGCGACGGGGACCTGGTGATCATGTCGTCCCACGCCATTCCCGGCAACGAGGCGCCCGTTGGCAAGGTGATCGACGGGCTTTGCCGCCTGGGCGCCGAGGTCGTTCATTCCGGGCTGGCGGCGGTGCACGTCAGTGGGCACGCCAAGCGCGAGGAATTGAAGACGCTCCTGTCGATCGCCCGGCCCCAGGCGTTCATCCCGGTCCACGGCGAGTTCCGCCACCTCACCCACCACGCCCGGCTGGCCAAGGACATGGGCGTCCCCAGCGCCAAGATCCTGCTGGCCGAGGATGGCGACGTCATCGAGCTGAACGACAGCGGCATTGACTTCGCCGGCCAGGTACCCGCCGGGTATCTGTACGTCGATGGCATTGTGGGCGACGTCGGCCGCGGCGTGCTGCGCGACCGCAGGGTGCTTGCCGAGGAGGGCGTGGTCGTCGTCGTGGTCACCGTCGACGCCAAGACGGGCGAGATTCTGACCGGTCCGGAGATCATCACCCACGGCTGGGTATGGGCCCCGGAGGCGGAGGCGCTGCTCGGCGAGGCCCGGGCGGCGGTGGTCGCCGGCCT
>DATARN010000029.1:0-6803 GCA_036264135.1 Acidimicrobiales bacterium | reverse complement strand
GACTCGCCAGGGTCTGCGGTTGAGGAGTTTGGCGAGCACTGGGGCGGGGATGTCGATGAGGAGGGCGTTGAGGGCGGCGGTGCGGGCTTGTCTGGTGATGCCGTGGCGGTTGAGCCGTTCGGCGAGTTGGTCGGGTTCGATGGGCTGGCCGGCACGGCGGCCGGGGAAGAGCCATCCGTTGGCGGGATGGCCGGCACCGTTGAGGTGACCGCGGCTGTCAGCAAGTTGCTGGATGAGATCGGTGAGCGGTGCCGGGACGAAGACGGTGTTGGTTCCGAGTCGCAGTGTGAGACCGTCGGCACTGTTTTGGAAGTCGATAAGCCGGAGCCGGTTTATCCGGCTGGCGGGGAGGGCGTAGAGCAGGACCAGGATTCCGGCGACTCGGTCGAGGAGGTCGATGGTGTCGTCGGCGAGGAGCCGTGCCAGCAGCTCGATCCGCCGGCTTTCGGGTATGGCGGTGGGTGTGCCTTGACGGTCGGCGGGGAGGGTGAAGGTGGGGCATCGCCGGGTGCGTATAGCCCAGCGGATGAACGGTCGGGAATGGATCCGGGTGCTGGGCCCGCCAGCGAACCAGGTGTCGATGTCGCTTTGTTCGCAGCTGGCGAGTCGTGAGCCGCGTTGGTCTAGCCAAGTCAGCAGCGCAATGGCGATGTTGGTCTGGGCTCGCGCGGTCGAGTAGCGGCTTTCGGTCAGTTGGCCGTTGGCGGCGAGAGTTTCGAGGCGGGGTCGGTGATGCCAGCGCAGGTAGGCGGCGATGAGGCGACGGTGGTCGGCGTCGCCGATCGTCTCGAGGCGGCCGGCGGCCCAGCGTTCGTAGGCGGCGAGGTAGCGGTCGCGGGCGGGGAGGATGTGGTGCACGACAAGCAGTTCCCGTAGGTGTTCTCGGCCGTTTGAGGCTGCAACTGGTCGATGCCTTCGTGGCTGAGGGGCACTTGCCCGGTGGCAACCGCGCGGATGCGTTCGACGGTGTCAGCATGCCCTATCCATGACAGGCCGCCTCGAGGGACCTCCATGGCGGCGAGCGCCTCGACGAGGGGAACGAGAGACGGGTTTATCTGTCCGGCACCATTGTCAAAGAGTCGGTCGAGACGGGCCCGCAGGCGGCACCGTCGACAACATGTCGGAGTGTCGAAGTCGTCGTCGCCACCGCAGGTCGCGCACCGAAAGTTCTCCCTGATCCCAGCACACCGCAGACACAACATGCCGTCGTCGCCGTTGGCTGGTAATGACGCCACCCGCCCGCAGGCGGCGCAGACACCTCGACGGCGGAGTCGTCCTTGAGTGCACCGATAACACAGCGGCCCCTCCGGCCACGACGGCCGCCGGGTGCTGCGCCCGCAACCCGTCGAGCATGAAACGCCTGCCATGTCAGGCCTTTTCGGTGATCTGGGCTCGACGAGGCCGGGCGGGGGCGGGCGGGCCGGGCTTGACCTTTGGGCTGGTCCGGCCGGTGGTGGCGGTGGTCTCGATGAGATCGGACGCCGTGCAGTTCAAGATGTCGCACAACGCGGCCAGGGTGAGCAGCGACAGCCGCTGCGGGCGTCCGGTGACGAGGCGATAGGTCTGCGCGTTGGACAACTCGACGCCCCGGGCTTGTAACAGCGGCGTCAACTCGGTTGTCTTCCACAGGCCCTGGGCGGCCATGATTTCCCGCAGCCGCCACCGGTAATCGACCCGCCGTCGCGCGGTCACCGCTCCACTTTGCCGCTGCATCCGGCCGCGGCGATCGCCCTGTCGAGCGAAGCGCGTAATACCCGGGTCTTGTAGTCCGACGACACCGACGTGTAGATCGCGGTCGTCGAGGCGTATTCGTGGCCGACTTGCTGCTGGACGAAAAGGGCGTCGAAGCCGTCCTCGATCAAATGGGTCACATAGCTGTGACGCAAACAGTGCAACGACAACCCGTCGGGAAGGCCCGCAGCCGACGCCGAGCGGGAAAAGGCGGCGTTGATCCGGTCCTCGCTGACCAAAGGTCCGCGCTCTGACGGCCACAGCCCGCCATCTCCGGCCTCCAGGGCGGGCCAAACATCCTCGACCCATTCGGCCACGACAGCCGCCGACCAGCCCATCACGGTCAGCACGCTCCGCCGACGCGGTGGGCTGCCCTTGGCCGCCTTGCCCCACCGCACATAACACACCCCATAGGCCCCGAACTCGACAGCATGGGGATTAGGGCCGAAGTCGGCCAACTCCAGCATGCGCAGCTCCCGGCGCCGCAACCCCCACGCGTAGGCCACCTTCAACATGGTGGCGTCCCGGAAAGCCGACACCCAACCCTTCCGAGCCCGCCGGCGGATGGTCTCGACGTGATCGTCGGCGGCGTCGAAAAAGTCCTGCAGCTCGACTCGGGTCAACGAGCGACGCGGGGGTCGACCCTCGTATTCGGTGGTGTGGGTGGCCATATTCTCGGTCCGGCACACCTGGCTCGGCGTCGACCCGAACTGCGACAAGCAGGATTCGCCCCACCCATAGGCCGGGTCGCACACGTAATCGCAGAATCCGCCCACCGCCAACTGATAGCTGCGGATCGTGGAATGGGCCCGATGCTCCACCGTCCGCAGCTCGGCCACCCACGCCTCGAGATGCCCCGGGAGCCACTCCCACGGCCACGCCTGGCCGTGGACCCGGAACCGGCGCACGATCCGCTCCCGGGCGTCGATCGTGACCACGTTCAAGTTCCGGGCCAGCTGCTGATCCCGCCAGCCCACGAGCATCGCCTCGAACGCGTCGCCCGCCACCCGCGCCGCCGGCGACCCCGACGACACCACCTGCAACCGACCCGATCTGACCGTCAATGACCCCCCAAACCATGTCGCATCTGACGCGGTATCCAATCATCAGATGAGACTGAAAGCGCGGATGCCCAGCACAACCGCTATGTTCCACCGCCCGCGACCATCCACCAACGGCACGTCACGACGCGCGAACATGCAGGTCACACGCCAAATCCCGATAAACCAGGGAACATGCATCGGATGCAATATGCGGCGTTAGACCCCGAACGCCGGCAACGAGGCACCGTTGGGTCCCAGATTGAGAGGCTGCCCCTGGGACCAGCCTCGGAAGTTCCGCGAAAGGACGGCCTAGGAATCGCGCCCAGCCCGCCACGAGACGGCGGCGTCCTCATCGCGGGCGACACTTCCGTCCCCCGGCCCTGGCGCTATGGCCCAAGTCGCTCGGACCGCCCACAACCCGACCATCACTCGCCGGTTACGGGACCGAAATCCTTTCCGATGCCGCCGTGCTTCTTGGCATCAGCAGTGGCAGCCGCGGAGTTGGGACCCGTGCCCTCGGCGACATGGCCGCTGCGATCGGTGGTGACGACCACCACGCTCTCGTTGCCCTTCCCGTCGAAGATCGAAAACTCTGCGTGATCCGCTCCGTCCTGGACGAGTGGCGCCCGAACGCCCTCACCCGGACCCGCTCGGTTCTGCGGGTGATCCGTCTCACCGATCACGGCTTGCTGATTGCCCTCTCGAACATCGGTGCTTTGATTTTCAGACACGGACATGGTTGTTTGTCCTCTCTTTCATATCCCTGGCGCGTATATGGGAGGCATGACATTCGCCTTGCCCTACCGCACCTTGGGAGCCTGGCAACTAGCTGTTGAAACAAGCGCAGCGCTCGAAGTATTTCTTGTTGGTATCCGAGCGTCCGCACCGCGCCTCTTAACCCGGCGTGAGGCTCCCGAGATCGGCCAGGACGTCGTCAGTGGCATGCACCGCCGACGCCGCCTCGGGCGGCGTCTGCATCGGTGGCAGTGGCCGACCATCGAGAGGAGAACGGACTTCGGAAAGATCGTCGTCAGCGAGAACGTCACGCTGGACGGAGTCGTCGAGGACCCAACCGGGGTCGAGGGCTTCCGGCTTGGTGGTTGGGTCGGTCGTGTCGGCGGTCCGGGCCGCGAGGGGGCGGCCAAGATCCTGCTCGACGAGGCGCTGGGCTCTGATGCTCTGCTGTTCGGCCGGCGGACATACGAGTTCCTGGCCGCGCGGTGGCCACATCGGGACGGCGATTTCGCCGACAGGTTGAACAGCATGCCCAGGTACGTCGTCTCCTCCACCCTCGAGGATCCCGAGTGGAACAACTCGACGATCCTCAACGGTGACGTGGTGAGCGAGGTCTCGAGGCTGAAGCAGGAGCTGAACGGACACATCGTCGTCGCCGGCAGCCTGGAACCCGTTCGCACGCTGATGGACCACGACGTCGTCGACGAGTTGCGGCTGATGGTCTATCCGGTCGTCCTCGGGCCGGCAGGCGCCTGTTAGGCCAGACCATCGAGGACAAGTCCATGCGCCTCCTCGATGCCCGGACAGTTGACGACGCCCTCGCCTACCTCACCTACGACGTCGTTTCAGCGCCGTAGCTTCAAGAGGCATCCAACGCGTCCCCTATCCGCGAACCGCGGGTGACCCGGATCGCCGGCTCGGCAGCGCCACGGGCGCGTGACGCGGGAGCCCTCGGCGGCCTACGCGGGAGCAGCGGTGGACGTGGTGGAGGATGAGTTAGTGGCCCGGAAGCGACCGTGGTAGCCCGAAGGATGGGAGGACGATGCTCTCGAAGCGAGTCATGGCGCGGATCCGGTTGCCGGCAAGGGTGAGGACGTACAGCCCCGTCCCGTGGCTGATGGCGTTCGGGTGGCGCAGGTAGGCGCCGAAGGCGGGCTGACCGTTGGCGCGTGTGGGCACGAGGTCGAACCGGCGACCGGCACTGAAGATGCTGGCACTGAAACGGGCGACGAGGTCTCGGCCTTGGTATTCGAAGGGCATCGGCGGCATCGAGACGAAGACGTCGTCGGTCAGGAGGGCCACCAGGGCGTCGAGGTCGGCGCACTCCCATGCGTGGACGAACTTGGCCACGACGGCCTCTTCGGAGGGCGACTCGGGGGCGGGTGGTGGCTCGAGGTCGCTGGCAGCCGACCATCTCCGCTCCAGGCTGGCGCGTGCCCGTTTGAGGGCGCTGGTGACCGATTCGACGGTGCAATTGAGCATCTGGGCAACCTCGTTGGCATGGAATCCGAGGACGTCGCGCAAGACGAGGACCGCGACCTGGCGAGGCGGCAGGAGCTGCAGGGCGGTGATGAAGGCGAGAGAGATCGATTCGTTCTGCTCGTAGCGAGCCTCGGGGCCGGGGGGCTGGTCGACGCCGCCGTGGAGGAGGGCCTCGGGATATGGCTCGAGCCATACGACTTCGCCGAGCCGGGTCGGCTCCGGTGGCTCGACACCGGGCACGTCCCACTCCCGGGCTGGGCGTCGGCTCGCTAAGCGACGGAAGTCGAGGCACTTGTTGGTGGCGATCCGGTAGAGCCAGGTCCGCAGCGAGGCGCGTTCCTCGAACCCCCCGAAGCCCTGCCAGGCGGATAGCAGCGTGTCCTGGAGGGCGTCCTCGGAGTCCTGGAGGGAGCCGAGCATCCGATAGCAGTGCACCTGCAGCTCGCGACGGTAGGGCTGGGTCAACTGGCGGAACGCATCGCCGTCACCGTCCCGCGCCCGTGCCATCAGATCGGCTCCTGCCAACGCACCACCTTCCGGCTCGTCGCGTTGGCGCACTCTATAGACGCCGACAGACGCCGGAACTGGGCGGTCGGTGGCCGCCCAGTTCCCCGAACCCGCGGCGTCTCCATCGGTGGCAACGGCCGTCCATCGAGAGGAGAACGGACATGGGAAAGATCGTCGTCAGCGAGAACGTCACGCTGGACGGAGTCGTCGAGGACCCAGCCGGGGTCGAGGGCTTCCGGCTTGGTGGTTGGGTCGGTCGTGTCGGCGTCCCGGGCCGGGAGGGGGCGGCCAAGATCCTGCTCGACGAGGCGCTGGGCTCTGACGCTCAGCTGTTCGGCCGGCGGACATACGAGTTCTTGGCCGCGCGGTGGCCACATCGGGACGGTGAGCTCGCCGACAGGTTGAACAGCATGCCCAAGTACGTCGTGTCCTCCACCCTCGAGGATCCCGAGTGGAACAACTCGACGGTCCTCAACGGTGACGTGGTGAGCGAGGTCTCGAGGCTGAAGCAGGAGCTGAACGGACACATCGTCGTCGCCGGCAGCCTGCAGCTCGTTCGCACGCTGATGGACCACAATGTCGTCGACGAGTTGCGGCTGATGGTCTATCCGGTCGTCCTCGGGGTCGGCAGGCGCCTGTTCGGCCAGACCATCGAGAACAAGTCCATGCGCCTCCTCAAAGCCCGGACAGTTGACGACGACCTCGCCTACCTCACCTACGAGGTCGTTTCAGCACCGTAGCTTCAAAAATGCATCCAACGCTTCCCTATCCGCGAACCGCGGGTGACCCTGATCGCCGGCTTGGAGGCGATAATCTGCGTCTAGCCGAGCTTCCGGGGGCGCTCCGGGGCGGCGAATCCGCCAGGCGCGAATGAGTGGGCGGTATCCGAATGCGCTCACATTCTGGGCCCGTCCATATGTCCGGCTTCCCTTCACGTTGGATTGGCCGTCCGCGGCGGGCCGAGACCGTCGAAGGACCGATTCTCCAGGGGGCCGCTTAGCCGCGGGAAGCGAAGAACTCCAGAGCGATGTTGTCCGGGTCGCGAAACGGCAGCACTGAGTAGTGGCTGGCGTCAACGACCCCTCCATTCGGGATGTCCAGTTCGTTTAGCCGTCGTTCCCAAGCCTCAAGTTCGGATCGGTTGGAACATGCGAAGGCCAAATGATCGAGCCCCGGACGCCGCTCATCGAAGGGCTCCGAACTGTGCAGGTCGGGGAACCAGATAATGGCGACAAGCGCTCCACTCACCGACCAAGCAACCTGATGAAACGGACCGGTGTCCTGGTCAAGGACCGGATCTGAACC
>DATARN010000013.1:0-3561 GCA_036264135.1 Acidimicrobiales bacterium | reverse complement strand
CGAGACCGGAACCGCCCTGGTCGCGGCCCGAACGGCTCTCGTCGACTCGCTGGCGCCGGTACTGAGCGAGGTGTACGACCACGTCGCCGAGCGGGCCGCCCACGTCACCCTGACCTACCAGCGCAGCTGGGCCGGCGCCCTTGATTCTGGCCTGGACTCTGCCGCGCTCGCCGGCCCGGACTCCGCCTCGGACTCGGGGCTGCTCGCCGCCCTGCTCGCCGCCCTGCTCGCCGCCCGCAGCGAGGACCTCCGCCGGGGCCTCACGACGGTCGGCCCCCACCGCGACGACCTCGTCATCTCCCTCGCCGCCCTCCCGTCGCGCACCCACGCCTCCCAAGGCGAGCAGCGCTCGCTGGCCCTCGCCCTGCGCGTCGCCGGGCACCTCCTCCTCACCCGCGAACTGGGCGGTCCGCCGCTTCTCCTCCTCGACGACGTCTTCTCCGAGCTCGACGCCGACCGCAGCGCCGCCCTGCTGGCCACCCTTCCCGAGGGCCAAGGCCTGGTGACCACCGCCCTGCCCCTGCCGGCCCAGGCCCAGCCGGCGCTGGTCGTGCGGGTCGAGAGTGGAAAGATCCTGCCGTGACGGCCCCCTCTGCCATCGCCGGTTTTCGCGGGAAGGTGGCGAAAACGCTTGCCCCGGCGGGTTTTCGGCGGAACGTGGCGAGGACGCTTGCCCTGGCGGGTTTTCGGGCGGAGGTGGCGACGATCTGTGAGCCGCCGTGGTTCTCAGCACCCTTTTTTGCCACATATGGTCAAAATCGGTTCCGAGAACGCCCATTGCTCACAGATTGGCGAGCAGCCGCCGGCGCCACCGCCGCCGGCGCCACCGCGGCCGGCGCCACCTCGCCGTGAGTCCGTGGAAACCTCTTCCCGGGGACGGCCAGGAGCCCCGGCCGGTGCGCGAGTCACTGCCCGGGCTGGCCAAGTCCCTCGGCGCGCCGCCGCCGGCGTTGCTCAGTGCCATCTTCGAGCGGTGGGAGGAGATCGTGGGTCCAGTGATCGCCGCCCACGCCTGGCCACTGCGGGTCCACGAGGGCGTGCTGCGCATCGGCGTTGACCAGCCGGGCTGGGCCACGCAACTCACGTTTCTGGGCCCCGAGTTGCTGCGAAAGGTCACCGCCGTGACCGGCGAGGCGGCGGTCGAGAGGGTCGACATTCGGGTCGTGCCGAGGCGGCGAAAGTGACCGGCTGACACCCCCTGTCTGGTAAACTACAAGGGTCGCGTTTCACGGCCGTGACCTGCGGTTTCATGGCTGAGACGCCCCCATTCCACGAGGTCAGAAGAGGTCGCGTTCATGGCGCTGCAGACAACGGTTGAAGGCTCCGATCCGAGGCGGGTCACCGAGTCCTACACCGCCAGGGACATGTCCGTCCTGGAGGGCCTGGACCCGGTCCGCAAGCGGCCCGGCATGTACATCGGATCGACCGGACCGACGGGCCTCCACCACCTGGTATGGGAGGTCGTCGACAACTCCGTCGATGAGGCCATGGCCGGCTACTGCACCCGTATCGACGTCACGCTCCTTCCCGACGGCGGCTGCCGGGTCGTGGACAACGGCCGAGGCATCCCCACCGACATCAATCCCCAGTTGAAAATGTCCGGGGTGGAGATCGCCCTGACGAAGCTGCACGGCGGGGCCAAGTTCGGGGGCGCCGGGTACAAGGTCTCCGGCGGTCTCCACGGCGTCGGCGTGTCCGTCGTCAACGCCCTCTCCAGTCGCCTCGTCGTCGAGGTGGACCTCGCCGGCCAGCGCCACCGCATGGAGTTTGCCAACGGGGGCAAGGTTGTCTCCAAGCTGACCGTGGTCGGCCCCGCCCCACGGGGTCGCACCGGCACCACGGTGACGTTCTGGCCCGACGCCAAGATCTTCGAGGACACCGAGTTCCGGGCGCAGACGATTATGGAACGTCTTCAGGTCTACGCCTTCCTCAACGCCGGTTTGGAGATCCGTTTTACCGATGAGCGCGAAGGCCACGACCACACCGCCATCACCTACAAGTACGCCGGCGGCATCATCGACTTCGTCGGCCACCTCAACGCGTCCAAGGAGGCGCTGTTCAAGCGGGTCGCCTACTTCCAGGCCTCCGAGGCGGACGGCGAAGTGGAGGTGGCCATGCAGTGGAACAACGGGTACCACGAGGGCATCCACAGTTATGCCAACGGCATCTCCACCAACGAGGGGGGTATGCACGAAGAGGGCTTCAAGAAGGCCCTCACCGCGGTGGTCAACAAGTACGCCCGGGCCAAGGGCACCCTGAAGGAAAAGGACGACAACCTCTTGGGCGAGGACATCCGCGAGGGCCTGACGGCCATCGTCTCGGTCAAGTTGCGCGAGCCGCAGTTCGAGGGGCAGACCAAGGCGAAGCTGGGCAATGTCGCCATGCGTTCACTGGTCGAGCGAGCGACCAACGAGAAGCTGGCCGAGTGGTTTGAGGAGCACCCCACCGAGGCCAAGCAGGTAGTGGCCAAATCGGTGACCGCCGCCCGGGCCCGCATGGCAGCCCGCCAGGCGCGTGACGCCACTCGCCGCAAGTCGGCCCTGGAGGGGGCCGGGCTTCCCGGCAAGTTGACCGACTGCCGCACCAAGAACGTCGACGAGGCCGAGCTGTTCATCGTCGAAGGCGACTCCGCCGGGGGGTCGGCCATCCGCGCCCGCGACCCGGAATATCAGGCAATCCTGCCTATCCGCGGCAAGATCCTCAATGTCGAACGGTCACGTATCGACCGGATGCTGAAGAACAACGAAATCCAGGCCTTGGTGGCGGCCATCGGCGCCAATATCGGTGAAGAGTTCGATGTCACCAAGGCCCGTTACGGCAAAGTCATCATCCTGGCCGACGCCGATGTCGACGGCAGCCATATCCGGACGTTGCTGCTGACATTCTTTTTCCGCCAGATGCGCGCCCTGATCGAGGATGGCCGGGTGTTCGCCGCCCAGCCCCCGCTGTTCTCGACCGTCGTCGGCAAGGAGAAGGTGTATCTGAAGGACGAAGTGGCCCGCCAGCAGTTCCTGCTGGAGCGTCCGACGCACAAGAACGAGTTCAACCGCCTGAAGGGCCTGGGCGAAATGGACTGGAGCGAGTTGGGCGAGACCACCATGGATCGCAGTAAGCGGACCCTGCTGCGCATCGATTTGGAGCAGGCGGCCATCGCCGACGAGGTGTGTTCCATTCTCATGGGCGACGACGTCGAACTGCGTAAGCACTTCATCACCACCAACGCCGGCGACGTCCGGTTTCTCGACATCTGATGGCCGATCTTCCTCCCACCCCACCCGGGCCGCCGTCGGACGGCAACGGCCCGGGCACCGAGTTCGGGTCCATCGAGCCCATCGAGATCCAAGACGAGATGGAGCGCTCCTTCCTGGAGTACGCCATGTCGGTCATCATCTCCCGGGCCCTTCCCGACGCCCGGGACGGGCTGAAACCCGTCCACCGCCGCATCCTCTACGACATGCACATCCAGGGCTACCGGCCCGACCGGCCCCACGTGAAATGCGCCAAGGTCACCGGCGACACCATGAGCCGGTTTCACCCCCACAACAGCCAGGCCATCTACGA
>DATARN010000012.1:0-10018 GCA_036264135.1 Acidimicrobiales bacterium | reverse complement strand
CATGGAAGGTGAGCGGGTAGTCCTGGCACGCAAGGAGAATTCCCTGACCGGCTACCGCTGGACGGGGGCCGAGCCGGACGGGATGTACGAGGTGGAGATGGCCGAGGACCTCGGCGGCCGCTGGGAGGGCAACGAGTTGGTGACCTACGACATGGAGAGCTTCCGCGAGGCGTACGAGATGCAGCAAAGCGACGACTTCCTGATCGACAACGACTGACGTCCCTCTGGGGGGCGCCCGGCGCCCGGCGGGACGGCTAAACGCCGGCGACTCCGGGCCAAGTACCGTTTCACCCGTGCGCGTCGGCGTCATCTGCCCCTACAGCCTCAGCGTCCCCGGGGGCGTGCAGGGACAGGTGCTGGCCCTCAGTGCGTCGCTACGCGCCATCGGCATCGACGCCCGGGTGCTCGCCCCCTGCGACGGACCGCCTCCGGACAGCTCGGTCACGCCGCTCGGGAACTCACTGCCATATGCCAACAACGGGTCCATGGCGCCGATCGCCCCCGACCCGGCCTGCGGGCTGCGGACCATCCGGGCGCTGCGGGACGAGGACTTCGACGTCGTGCACATCCACGAGCCGCTGGTGCCCGGGCCCAGCCTGACCGCCCTCGTGTTCACCGACGCCCCGGCGGTGGGCACGTTCCACCGGGCCGGGGAAAGCGCCATCCTGCGCTCCATCCGACCCCTGGCCCGCTACGCCGTGGGCCGCTTGTCGCTGCGCTGCGCCGTCTCCGAGGACGCCCTCGTGACCGCTCGCGATGTGCTCGGCGGCCACTACGAACTGGTCGGCAACGGCATCGATACCACCCTGTTCGCCAAGGCCGACCCCTGGCCGACGGAGGGCAAGACGGTGTTCTTCGTGGGTCGCCACGAGCCCCGCAAGGGCCTGGCGGTGCTGATCGACGCCATGGGCCATCTGGGCTCAGATGTCCGGCTGTGGGTGGGCGGCGACGGCCCGGAAACGGCGCGGCTCAAGGCCCGCACCGCCGGTGACCCCCGCATCGAATGGCTCGGCTGGGTCAGTGACCTGGAGAAGGCCCGCCGCCTCCGCGCCGCCGACGTGTTCTGCGCCCCGTCGCTGCACGGCGAGTCCTTCGGCGTGGTCCTGCTCGAAGCCATGGCCGCCTCCACGCCGGTCGTGGCCAGCGACCTCCCGGGGTACGAGAACGTCGCCCGGCCCGGCGTCGAGGCCCTGTTGGTACCGCCGGGCGACGCCCTGGCCGTGGCCGCCGCCCTTGAGCAGGCGCTGGCCGGCGGCCCTCAGATCGACGAGATGGTGGCCCGGGGGGACTGCCGGGCGGCGCACTTCTCGATGGGCCGGCTGGCCGAGCGCTACGCCGCCCACTATCAGCGCCTCTTGAACTAAAGGCACGGTCGCCTGTCGCCCGGGACGCGCCCGTCGTTAACATGACCGGTTCGTGGCAGCCGGACCCCTCGGGCCAGAAACCCGCACGATTGGCGTCGAGCCGGGACTTGCCCGTCGGGTGTCGGGCAACAAGCACCGCGCCATCGCCCTCGTCGTCGGGAGCGCCGCCCTCGTCGCCTTCGTGGTCGCCGCTGTCGCCTCGCTGCTGATCCCGGGGGTCGCCGCCCTCGCCGCCGGCCTGGTCGTGGGCCTGCTGGTGGCCGCGGCCGCCTGGTGGGGGAGCGTGCCCCTCGCCCTGCACTTCCTGGGTGCCGAGCCCGCCGACCCGGTCATCCACGCCCGGCTGTTCAACCTGGTCGAAGGCCTGGGCGCCAACGCCGGCGTGCCCCAGCCGGCGCTGTTCGTCGTCTCCGATCCCGGCCTCAACGCCCTCACCATGGGCCGCTCCGCCCGTCACGCCGTCCTGGTCGTCACCACCGGCCTGCTCGACCAGTTGAGCCGGATGGAGTTGGAGGCGGTCCTGGCCCACGAGCTGAGCCACATCCGCAGCGAGGACATCGTCGCCGCCACGGTGGCGGTCGTGCTGTTCGGGTGGTTCGGTGGCCCCGCTCGCGCCGCCACCGACGGCGGGGGCCGAGCCCTGCTCGGGTACCTCTTGCTGCCCCTGTCCGCCGTTGCCGGCGTGGGTCTCCAGTTGTCGATGGCCCCCCACCGGGAGGAGTTGGCCGACACCGCCGGGGTTCATCTCACCCGCTACCCCCCGGCGATGGTGACCGCCCTGGAGAAGATGCAGCGCCAGGGAACGATCGTGCGCCGTGGTGGCGCGCCCGCCATTTCCCATCTGTGGCTCGGCGGCCCGCTCCCGCCGCCGCCCTCCGCCCGGATGGCCTGGCTCACCCGGCTGTTCGACACCCACCCACCACTCGATGAACGCATCGAAGCGCTCAGGGAGCTGTAACTGCCTCGTGCCCATTGCCCGCCGCCGAACCCGTCGCGCCGTGGCCGCCTCCGCCGTCGTCCTCCTCGCCGCCACCGCCTGCAGCAGCGGAAAGGCGGCCACGCCGACCACGCAGCGGACGAGCCCGTTGACGACCGCCGCCACGCCGACCACACCGGTCACCGCCGCGCCGCCGCCCGTCGCCCCGCTCACCGGCCTGCCCCAGCCCGACCCGGCCAAGCTGAGCCGGGTGGCGCTGGCCGTGAAGATCGACAACGTCGACCCCGCTCGCCCCCAGGCCGGACTGGGCGCCGCCGATGTGGTGTACGAGGAGATGGTCGAGGATGGCCTCACCCGGCTCATCGCCGTCTTCCAGTCCACTGACGCCGCCCGGGTTGGGCCGGTGCGCTCCACCCGGACCACCGACCTCGACGTGGTGGCACCCCTCAACCACCCCCTGTACGCCTACTCGGGCGGCAACCCCAGCTACGTTGCCCAGCTCCGCGCCGGCCCGGTGACCGACGTCGGCGCCGATGCCGACGGGGGCGCCTACTTCCGCAGCGGGCCGCACGCCCAGCCCCACAACCTGTACACCAGCACCCCCGCCCTCTTCCGGGTCGCCACCGGGGCGCCGCACCCGCCCGGTCCGCTGTTCACCTACCGGGCGGCGGCCCAGCCGCTGGTCAACCCGGCCGTCCCGGCGTCGCACCTCGCCCTCAGCTTCCCGATGGCGGCGGTCGGCTGGGACTGGGACGCCGCGGCCCAGGTCTGGAAGCGCAGCCAGAACGGCTCGGCCGACGTGGACGAGACGGGCCAGATCACCGCCGCCAATGTCATCGTCCAGCTGATCCCCTACGTCACCGATGGCTACGCCGTCGGCGAGGGCATCAGCCCGCCGCCGCCCATCCCCAAAGGCCAGTCGGTGGGGTCGGGCACGGCGCTGGTGCTGACCGGCGGTGGGGTCATCAACGCCACTTGGACGAAGACGTCGTCGGCCGCGGCCACGGTGTTCACCGATTCGACGGGCAAACCGATTGCCCTGGCACCGGGACGAACCTGGGTCGAACTGGCTCCCGTGGGTACCGCGCCCAGCGTCCACTAGAGAGCCCGGGGAAAAAGTGGCGCTCCGGCACACCAGCCGTCCCCGTAGACTGGCCGTCGTGGCTGGACCCGACCCCTCCCGGCGGACCGGGACAGACCTCGTCAAGCGGGGTCTGGCCGAGATGCTGCGCGGCGGCGTCATCATGGACGTGGTAACCGCCGATCAGGCCAAGGTGGCCGAGGACGCCGGCGCCGTCGCGGTCATGGCCCTCGAGCGGGTGCCGGCCGACATCCGCCGCGACGGCGGCGTGGCCCGGATGAGCGACCCGGCGCTGATCGAAGCCATCAAGGCGGCGGTGACCATCCCGGTCATGGCCAAGGCCCGCATCGGCCATTTCGCCGAGGCCCAGGTGCTGGAGGCCCTCGGAGTCGACTACATCGACGAGAGCGAAGTGCTGACCCCGGCCGACGAGGCGTACCACATCGACAAGTGGCGCTTCACCGTGCCATTTGTGTGTGGCGCCACCAACCTGGGCGAGGCCCTGCGCCGCATCAGCGAAGGGGCGGCCATGATCCGCTCCAAGGGGGAGGCGGGCACCGGCGACGTCAAGGAAGCCGTCCGCCATCTCCGCGCCGTCGTCGGCGACCTCCGCAAGATCACCCAGGCCGACTCCGCCGAGCTGTACGGCTGGGCCAAGGCCCTCGCCGCCCCGGTCGGTCTCGTCCAGGAGATCGCCGAGACGGGCCATCTGCCCGTGCCGCTGTTCTGCGCCGGCGGTATCGCCACCCCGTCCGACGCGTCCCTCGTCATGCAACTGGGCGCCGAGGCGGTGTTCGTCGGCTCGGGGATCTTCAAGAGTGACGCCCCCGCCCGCTTCGCCCGGGCCATCGTCGAGGCCACCACGCACTTCCGCGACCCCGCCATCGTCGCCAAGGTCAGCCGAGGCCTGGGCGACGCCATGCGAGGCGAGGAGTCGTCGAGCGTTGCGACCCGGCTGGCGGACCGGGGCTGGTGATGACCAGGAGGCCGCCAGGTGAGCGCCAAAGTCGGCGTTCTCGCCCTCCAGGGCGACGTCCAGCAGCACGTCGCCGCCCTCGCTGAGCTCGGGGCCCATCCCGTCGAGATCCGCCACGCCGAGGATGTGGCCGGCGTCGACGGCATCATCCTTCCCGGCGGCGAGTCGACCACCATGGGCCTGCTGCTCGACAGCGCCGGCCTGCGGGCGCCGCTGGGCGAGGCGCTGGCCAACGGCCTCCCGGCCTTCGGCACCTGCGCCGGCATGATCCTCCTGGCCAGCCGCGTCCTCGACGGCCGCCCGGGCCAGCCGACCTTCGGCGTCATCGATCTGGCGGTGCGCCGCAACGGGTTCGGCCGCCAGGTGGACTCCTTCGAAACCGATCTCACCATCGCCGGGATCGGCCCCGGCTCACTGCACGCGGTGTTCATCCGGGCGCCGGTCGTCGAGCGGGCGGGCGAGGCCGTCGAGGTACTGGCCCGGGTGGACGACCGACCGGTGGCCTGCCGCCAGGGCCCGGTGCTGGCGACGTCATTTCACCCTGAGCTGTCCGGCGATCTCCGCCTCCACGACCTGTTCCTGAAAGGGCTCTAACTCGATGTCCGGTCATTCCAAGTGGGCAACCATCAAGCACAAGAAGGGGGCGCAGGACGCCGCCCGGGGCAAGCTGTTCGCCAAGCTGATCCGCCAGGTCGAGGTGGCGGCGCGCGAGGGCGGCGGCGATCCGGTCGCCAACGCCACCCTGCGCACCATGTTCCAGAAGGCCCGCGACGCGTCGGTGCCCATGGACACCATCGAGCGGGCCATCAAGCGGGGCACCGGCGAGCTGGAGGGGGTCCGCTACGAAACCGTCTCCTACGAGGGGTATGCCCCGTCGGGGGTGGCGGTGATCATCGAAACGCTGACCGACAACCGCAACCGCACCGGTAGCGACGTCCGGGCCATCTTCTCCAAGAACGGCGGGTCGATGGCCGAGCCGGGGGCGGTGGCGTGGCAGTTCGAGCGCAAGGGCGTCATCCACGTCCCGAAGAGCGCCGCCTCCGAGGACGACCTCATGCTGGCCGCCCTTGACGCCGGCGCCGAGGACGTCAGCGACGGCGGCGACAGCTGGGAGATCACGACCGCCCCGAGCGACATGCCGGCGGTGCGCGACGCCATCGAGGCGGGCGGCATCGCCGTCGAGGACTCCGATGTCACCATGCTGCCGACGACCACCGTGCCCCTGGCGACCGAGTCCGACGCCCGCAAGGTGCTCCGCCTGATCGACCTCCTCGAGGACCTCGACGACGTCCAGAACGTCTACGCCAACTTCGACATCCCCGACAACATCCTCGAACTCGTCGAAGCCTGACATCCACCGGCATTCCCAACCGGAATGCTCCATCCACCGGCATTCCCAACGGGAATGCTATGTTCGAACGAGTGTTCGCAATGGGTATCGATCCCGGGCTTTCCCGCTGCGGGTACGGCGTCGTTCGCCGTACCGGCGCCGGCCTGGAGGTGGCGTCGGCCGGAGTGATCCGCACGCCGGCCACCGACGAGCTGGCCGTGCGGCTGGCCGCCCTCTACACCGATGTCTGCCGGCTCCTGGCCGAGGCCCGGCCTGATGTCGTGGTGGTCGAGCGGGTGCTGTTCCAGACCAATGCCCGCACCGCCATGGCGGTGGGCCAGGCCAGCGGCATCGCCCTGGTGGCCGCCGCCCAGGTGGGGTGCCCGGTGGTGCAGTACAGCCCCAACGAGGTGAAGCAGGCCGTCACCGGCTACGGGTCGGCCGGCAAGGAGCAGGTCCAGCGGATGGTGCAGGCGTTGCTGAAACTGCCCGCGCCGCCCCGGCCGCCGGACGTGGCCGACGCCCTGGCGCTGGCCATCTGCCATCTGACCGGCACCGGACTGCGGGCGGCGGTGGCCGCGGCGGGGCGGCCCACATGATCGGGTCGTTGCGTGGCGTCCTGCTCGACCGCACCCTGCGGGGCGACCATCCGAGCGGCGAGGTGCTGGTCGAGGTGGGCGGCGTCGGCTACCGCGTCCTGGTGCCGGCGTCGGCCCTGCCCCGCCTGGGCGAGGCCGGTACCGCCGTGTTCCTCCACATTCACACCCACGTGCGCGAGGACGCCATCGTCCTGTACGGGTTCGTGACGCGCGACGAGCGGCGGTGCTTCGAGAGTCTGATCGCGGCCCACGGGGTCGGGCCCGGGGTTGCCTTGGCCCTGCTGTCGATCCACTCGCCGGCCGCCCTCCGCCGCGCCGTGGCGGCGGACGACGCCGCCGCCCTCACCCTCGTTCCCGGCGTGGGGGCCAAGACCGCCAGCCGCCTGCTGATCGAGCTCAAGACCCGCCTCGACCTCGACTTCGACAGCCCCGAGTTGGTGGCCGTGGGCGCCGGCGGGCCACCGGCCAGCGCCCGGGCCGAGGTCCGGGTCGCCCTGGCCGGTCTCGGCTATGGCGCCGATGAGGTGCGCGACGCCATCAGCCGCCTCCCCGACGACGGTTCGCCCCCCGACCTCCTGCGCTCCGCCCTGCGTCACCTGGCCGCCACCCGATGAGGGAGGAAACGATTGGGGCGGCGCCCCGGCCGGTGACCGCAACGGTGACCGACCCGGTGGAGGCCGCCGAGGAGAGCAACCTCCGCCCCCGCTGGCTGGCCGAGTTCGTCGGCCAGAACCAGCTGAAAGAGCATCTCGGCATCGTGCTGGAGGCGGCCCGCCGCCGGGGCCAGGCCGTGGACCACCTGCTCTTCGCCGGTCCGCCGGGCCTGGGCAAGACCACCATGGCCGGCATCGTGGCCGCCGAGATGGGCGCGGGCCTGCGCATCACGTCGGGGCCCGCCCTGGTGCGGGCCGGTGACCTGGCCGCCATTCTCACCGACCTGGCCGACGGCGACGTGCTGTTCATCGACGAGATCCACCGCCTGGGCCGGGCGGTGGAGGAGATCATGTACCCGGCGATGGAAGACTTCGCCCTCGACATCGTGCTGGGCAAGGGCCCCGCCGCCCGCTCCATCCGCCTCGACCTCCCCCGCTTCACCCTCGTCGGGGCGACCACCAGGACCGGCCTGATCACCGGGCCGTTGCGGGACCGCTTCGGGTTCGTCGCCCGGCTCGACTTCTACCAGCCCGGGGAGCTGGAGGCGATCATCCGCCGCTCGGCCCGCATCCTCTCGGTACCGCTGGACGACGACGCCGCGACGGAGATCGCCCACCGGTCCCGAGGCACGCCGCGCATCGCCAACCGCCTGCTGAAACGGGTACGGGACTTCGCCGAGGTGCGGGCCGACGGCCACATCACCACCGCCCTGGCCCGGCAGGGACTGGCGGTGTTCGGCGTCGACGAGCTGGGCCTCGACAAGATCGACCGCGCCATTCTCGACGCCCTCTGCGCCCGCTTTGCCGGGGGTCCGGTCGGCCTCTCCACCCTGGCGGTGAGTGTGGGGGAGGAGAGCGACACCGTCGAGGACGTGTACGAGCCGTTTCTCATGCAGCTGGGCCTGCTGATGCGCACGCCTCGAGGCCGGGTGGCGACCCCGGCCGCCTGGCGACACGTGGGGCTGGAGCCACCGGTCACACCCGGGCCGCCCCCGCTGCCCTTCGACTAGACCACTTCCTCGTGGACGTCCCGCAGTACGACCTTCCCGCCGAGGCCATCGCCCAGCGCCCGGTCGAGCCCCGCCATGCCGCCCGGCTCCTGGTTTCCCTCGACCCGGTGACGCCGCCGCGCCACCTGCACGTCCGCGACCTTCCCACCCTGTTGGGCGACGGCGACGTGCTGGTGGTCAACACCACCAAGGTGCTCCCCGCCCGCCTGCGGCTCACCAAGCGCAGCGGCGGGGCGGCCGAAGTCCTCCTGCTCGAACCGGCCGGCGGGGACGTCACCGCCACCGAGTGGACGGCGCTGGTCCGGCCTGGACGGCGCCTCCCGGTGGGCACCGTGCTGTGGTCCGGCGACCGGGAGCTGGTGGAGGTGGGCGAGGCGCTCGGTGACGGGCGGCGCCGGGTGCGGCTGATGGCGGGGCCCGACGCCGTACCCGACCTGCTGGCCGCGGTGGGCACGGTGCCGCTGCCGCCCTACATCCGCCAGGCGCTGGCCGACGACAGCCGCTACCAGACCGTCTACGCCGACCGGCCGGGCTCGGTGGCCGCCCCCACCGCCGGCCTCCACCTGTCCCACGAGGTGCTCGCCGCCTGCCGGGCGCGAGGCGTCCAGGTCGCCGAGGTGGACCTGGCGGTCGGCTTGGGCACCTTCCGGCCGTTGACCGGGGAGAAGGTCGAGGACCACGTGATGCACCGGGAGCGCTACGACATCCCCGAGGCGACCATGGCGGCGTGCGCCGCCGCCCGGCGGGTCGTGGCGGTGGGCACGACGACCGTCCGGGCCCTCGAATCGGCGGCCGCCAGCGGCGCCCTGAGCGGCGAAACGGAGCTGTTCATCCACGGGAACTACCGATTCCAGGTCGTCGACGTCCTGCTGACCAACTTCCACCAGCCCCGCTCGTCCCTGCTGGTACTGCTGGAGGCATTCTGCGGGCCCCGCTGGCGGGAGCTGTACCGGGAGGCACTGGCGGAGGGCTACCGGTTCCTCTCCTTCGGGGACTGCATGCTCGTGGCCGGGATGACGGCGTGACGGCGCTGCGCCTGGACGTCGTGGCCACCGACGGGGCGGCGCGGGCCACGACGGTCCGCACCCCACGGGGCACCTTTCCCACCCCCTGCTTCATGCCCGTCGGGACCCGGGGCGCGGTGCGCACCCTCGACGCCGGCGACCTGGCGGCCATCGGCGCCGACGTGGTCCTGGCCAACACCTACCACCTCATGCTGCGCCCCGGCGCCGAGGTGGTGGCCGCCTGCGGCGACCTCCATGGGTTCAGCGGCTGGTCCGGCCACATGCTCACCGACTCGGGTGGCTACCAGGTCTTTTCGCTGCACCCCGACGTCGACGACGACGGCGTCGCCTTCCGCTCCACCTACGACGGGTCGCGGCACCGCTTGACGCCCGAGGGGGCGGTCGCCGTCCAGGAGGCTCTGGGGGCCGACATCCAGATGGCCCTCGACATCTGCCCCCCGCTGCCGTCGACGACGGCGGTGGTCCGCGACGCCATGCTGCGGACGGCCGCGTGGGCGGTGCGGGCCCGGCGGGCGCACCGCCGGGAGGGCCAGGCGATCTTCGGGATCGTGCAGGGCGGCGCCGACGAGGCCCTGCGGGCCGAGAGCGCCGCCCGGACGGTCGAGGTGGGATTCGACGGCTACGGGATCGGCGGTCTCTCGGTGGGCGAGCCACGCTCCGAGATGCTCCCCGCCCTGGCGGCCGCCCTCGCCGTGCTCCCCGCCGACCGGCCCCGGTACCTGATGGGCGTCGGCGACCCGGTGTCCATCGTCGAGGCGGTCGCCCTCGGCGTCGACATGTTCGACTGCGTGCTGCCCACCCGGCTGGGCCGCCACGGGACGGCGTTGACCAGCGGCGGCAAAGTGCAGATCAAGGCGGCGGTCAACGCTCGCGACCTCGGGCCGATCGAGGAGGGGTGCGGTTGCCGCACCTGCTCGTTGCACAGCCGGGCCTACCTGCGCCATCTGTTCATGGTGAGCGAGCCGTCCGGCGCCCGCCTCCTCAGCTGGCACAACCTGGCGTGGCAACTGCGGCTTATGTCCGATATTCGCCAGGCCATCGTC
>DATARN010000209.1:0-3990 GCA_036264135.1 Acidimicrobiales bacterium | reverse complement strand
AGGCCGGCTCGGTCTCATGGTGAGGACACTGGCCGAGCTTCTGCACCGCCGCCACCGCCACCTCGTGTCCGGGCACGCCGAGGTGGTCATTCAGGGGTGCCTGGTGCGGGCCGGATCGCGTCAGGTGACGCTCAGTCGCCGGGAAGGAGCCGTCCTCGACGTCCTGGCGGATCGGCCCGGAGCCATCGTGGCCCGGCAGCGGCTCCTGCGAGAAGTGTGGGCCGGCCGCCATAACGCCCATGTCGTCGACATCACCGTGGGGCGGCTGCGCCAACGATTGCAGCCCCTCGGGATCAGTATCGGGACCACTCCCCGCCGGGGGTATCGGCTTGAGGTCGACGGGCCGGTCACCGCGATGAGCCGATGACCACCGCCGACATCCCGGCGGCCAAACGGGGCGGCCTCGGGATCGATCTCGAGCGGTTGGCCCAACAGGGCGATGGCTGGTTGACCCCGGAGGATCGCTACGCCCTCAAAACCTACGGGGTGTGTGCTCAGGTCCAGCCGGGGGTGTTCATGATCCGGGTCCGGATCCCGGGCGGCCGCCTCACCCCGGTCCAGGCCCGGGTGGTGGCCGACCTGGCTGACCGCCACGGACATGGGTGGGTGCACGTTTCCACCCGCCAGAACCTCGAGTTGCACTGGGTTGCGGCTCGGGAGGTCCCCACCGTGCTGCGCCAATGTGAGGCCGTCGGCCTGACCAACCGGTCGACGTGCGGGCACACGCTGCGCAACGTCATGTCCTGCCCCGACGCCGGCGTTGGCCTCGACGAGCCATTCGACTGCTACCCCGACGCCAAGCGGGTCTCCGACGCCATCGTCGCCCGCTCGGCCGAGCTGAACTGCCGCCTGCCGAGCCGTATCAACATGGCCTTCGGCGGGTGCTCGGCCTGTCAGGAGCATGCCCGCCTCAACGACGCCGGCTTCGTGTCGACGGTGCGCGACGGCGTACCGGGCTACCAACTGTGGGGGGCGGGAAGCCTCGGCACCAAGCCCTTCCTCGCCATCCTGCTGGTGGACTTTCTGCCCCGGCAACAGGCGCACGCCGCCGCCGCCGCCCTGGTGGACGTCTTCGTCGCCCATGGCAACCTCGACGACCCCAAGAAGGGGCGGATGAAGTTCGTGGTCGAGCGCATCGGCGAGGCGGCGTTCCGCCACGCCTTCACCGAGGCCTTCCACGCCCATAGGGACCACGACGCCGGCGGGGTCGAGGAGGTGGCGGTCCTCGGCGACGCCGAGCGGGCCGAGATCCTCCGCCACGTCCCCGACCAGGGGTGGGGAAAGGGTGTCCGCCCCGAGCGCACGCCCGGGCGGGCCACGGTCACCGTGAATGTTCCCCTCGGTGATCTGACCCCGGACGAGCTCCGCGGCCTGGCTGCCCTGGCCGAGGTGCGCGGCGACGGGCTGCTCCATCTGACCCGCAACCAGAACGTCGCCGTGCGCGCCGTTCGCCTCGCCAGCCTGCCCGTCGTGCGTGCCGAGCTCGACCGCTTCGGCCTGGGGCTGGCCGGCGCCGACGAGGCCACCGACGTCCGGGCATGCACCGGGTCGGCGGTGTGCAGTCTGGGGATCACCGCCGCCCCCGATCACGGGCGCGCCCTCCTGTCCCTCCCGACGCTGGCCCGCAACTCCAACCTGCGGGTCCACGTTTCCGGGTGCCCGAACTCCTGTGCCCAGCATCACGCCGCCGATATCGGGCTGTCCGGCGCCAAGGTCCGCGTCAACGGCCGGACCCGTCTGGGCTACCAACTGTGGTTGGGCGCCGACATCGCCGAGGGCCGACTCGCCACCATGCTCGGGCGGGTGGCGGACACCGACGTCAACCAGGTCGTCGGCGCAGTGGTCGGCGTCTGGGAGGCGGTCCGGCACCGCGGCGAGCGCTTTGGCCAGACGGTCCAACGGGTCGGTGAGGACGCCTTCGCCGCCCACATCGCCAGCGTGGCCGAAGGGTTCAATCCCGGTCCGGATCCCGTTGACGGCCCGGAGGGCGACGAGTGGGTGGCCGGTCCCGTCGCTGCGCTGGCCCACCAGGCACCGTGACCGACGTCGCGGTCACCCTTTCCCCAACCCGCCTCCCCCGACCGGCCATGGGACCGGAAGGTCCGGCGTCGTTGCCCCTCGACGCCGGTGAGCAGTACCGCTTCAGCTTCGACATGGGGGCGTGCATCGGGTGCCACTCGTGCGAAGTGGCGTGCGCCGAGCAGAACGGCAATCCCGTCGGCGTAAACTGGCGGCGGGTCGGTGAGGTCGAAGGGGGCGAGTTCCCGACCACCCGCCGATTCAACCTCTCCATGGCCTGCAACCACTGCCTCGAGCCGGCCTGCCTCGAGGGGTGCCCCACCAACGCCTACGTGAAGCTGGCCAATGGCATCGTCGCTCACCACGCCGACGACTGCATCGGCTGCCAGTACTGCATCTGGAACTGCCCCTACGAGGTGCCGGTTTTCAACCCGCAGCGTCGGGTGGTGACCAAATGTGACCTGTGCCAACCTCGACTCGCGGCCGGCGGCCAGCCGGCGTGCGTCGAGGCCTGCCCCACCCAGGCCATAAAGGTGGAAAAGGTGGCCGTCGCCGCATGGCGCCTCGACCACACCGACGCCGAGGCGCCCGGCCTGCCCGTGCCGACATCACGCTCTCAACGACACGCATCGTCCTTCCGCCCTCGCTCAGCGATGGCACTCGGCCCGTCGTCGACGATCTCCCGTCGCCGGCCGACCCGCACTGGCCGCTCATCTGGGTGACGCTGCTGACCCAGCTGTCACTGGGGGTCCTGGCGTCGACCGTCGTCGTCGGCGGAGGCGGAGGCGGAGGCGAGGGCGGGGCGGTGGCCGCTGGCGCCGGGGCGCTCGCCCTGGCGGTCGCCACCTTGCACCTGGGCCGGCCGGCCGCCGCCTGGAAGGCGCTGCGCAACCTGCGGCGGTCGTGGCTGTCCCGCGAGGTGGCGCTGTTCGCCGCCTTCTCGGCCGCCACCTTCGCCTACGTCGGGTGGCGCTCGGCCTGGCTCGGCGGGCTGGCCATCCTGTTGGGCACGGCCGGCGTCTACGCCAGCGGCCGCCTGTACCTGGTGCCCGCCCGCCCGGTCTGGAACTCGCCCCGGACCTTGGTGGCCTTCTATGCCACCGCCCTTTCAACCGGGCCGCTCGCAGCGGTGGCCTTGGCCCCTTCGGAAGGGGCAGGGCCGCTCCTCGGGGTCGCGGCCGCGGGCTGCCTCCTGCAATTGCTGGTAATCCAGCGCCTCGCCGCCGCCGCGGTCCTGCGCCCCGAACGTGAGTACCAACTCACGGCCCGGTTGCTGTTCGGCCACTTCCGGCCGCTGCTGGTGGTGCGTATCGCCCTGGCCGTGGCGGCCGTCATGGTGTGCGGGCTGGCCGTCGTGCTGGGCGCCCCGCGGGCGGGGTGGGGGGCGGTGGCCTTCGTGCTGGCCGTCGGCGGGGAGGCAATCGGTCGCTACCTGTTCTTCGTGACCGTGACCCCGATGACCGCCGCCCGGCGCTTCAGTTCCGGTACCCGATGAGCGGACGGAAGGGGCTGACGCCGGCGGAGTGGCTGGGCCTTGGGACCCACGCCGAGGACTACCGCTACGCCGCCGATTCGCGATTCGGGGTGGTGGCCGAATCGCGCCGGCCCGATCACTGGGTGCCCACCACGTGCGGGTACTGCTCGGTGGGTTGCGGGATGCTCATCGGCGTGCGCGACGGCGCCGCCGTCGCGGTGCGGGGCGACCCCGACCATCCCGTCAACCAGGGCCGCCTGTGCCCCAAGGGCCTTTCCGAGCACCACACCCTCGCCGCCGCCGGCCGGCTGACGCAGCCCCTGTGCCGGGCGAACCGGACGCTGCCCTTCGCCCCCGCCACCTGGGACGACGCCCTCGGTCGGCTGGTGGACGGGTTCGCCGCCCTCGTGGCCGCCCACGGTCCCGACTCCGTGGCCATCTTGAGCACCGGCCAGCTGGTGACCGAGGAGTTCTACGCCCTCGGGAAACTGGCCCGC
>DATARN010000185.1:0-7162 GCA_036264135.1 Acidimicrobiales bacterium | reverse complement strand
ACCAATGGGCCGCTCAAGGTGTTGGCTGCACACCCGTCGGCGGGATCACCGACAACTACGAACCCGGTGGCGTTTTCCACCGTCACCGAGGAGGCGGACGAGCCGCACATCCGCAACGCCGGCGTGCCCGAGGTAGCGCTGACCGCACCGGTCACCGTCGAATTCTCCAGGTCGAGTGACGACCCGGCGGGGACCACGACGGCCCCGTTGATGCTGGCATTCACTATGCACGTCGAACCAGGGCCGAGGATCAACGAACCCTGGTGCGTGCCGGTGATGGTCGTGGTGCACGACACCGTGGTGCTGGCGTCGGTCGTGGTGCCCGAGGGGCCGAAGTTGTTGTCACCGCTGTAGATGGCGGTGACGGTGTTGACCCCCGCGGGCAGGGCGGCCGTGGTGAACTTGGCGGTCCCATCAGTGCTCAGCGGCACCGTTGCGATCGGCGTGGTGCTGCCGTTGAGGTAGAAGCTCACCGTCCCGCCTGGGGTCAGCCCGGTAGTGCCGCCCGGCGTCACGGTCGCGGGGAAGGTGACCGGCTGGCCGAACCGTGGATGGGTGGGCGACACCATCAGTGCGGTCGTGGTCGACTCGATCACCGTCAACGTGGCGGTGGCCGCGTTCCCGGCACCACCCTCATTGGACAAGATTGTCGAAGTGGTGTTGACCAGCGACCCCACCTGGGTTGCGGTGACGGCCACTTCGAACTCGCAAGACTTGCCGGCACCGACCGAGGACATGTTCAACAGTGTGACGAGGGATGACCCGGTGACGGCGTTGGGATCGAGTTGGCATCCGAAAGCATTAGTCGGACCGATGACACCGGGCGAGGCCACCACCAGCCCCGTCGGCAGGCTGTCGGTGAAGTGCACCCCGGTCAGGACCTGGGTGGCGTTGGGATTGGTGACAGTGAAAATCACGGTTGTCGTATCCCCCACGGCGACCGTGGAAGGGAGAAAGGTCTTGGTCAGTACCGGCGGAACGATGACGTCCGCCAAGGCGGCCAACTGGGTCGCCCCGACCACGGCCGGGATGATCAAGGCCAGTGCGAGTAGTACCGATGTCCGCCGTCGACGCATGTCCCCTCCAGGTGTCTCGGATCAGCCGCCGACCCACGCCCTGGGCCGGCGGTAACGGAGGTTATCGCACCATCCGCACCGTTCGAATGCGGACACGTCGTAGACCCGTCCGGCCGTCGGCAACCAGGATCACCCGGTATGGGTGATGCCGACTCACCCCACATTTGTCGACGATTACCCTGTGCTCGTCCCCCTCTCTTCGACGACGCCCCGATCGCCCCGCGGAAGGCCCCCCGTATGACTTCCCGCGCCGGGGTGACGTCCCATCCGGCGCCGAGACGCGTCTCGGCGCGGCCGTGAGCCCGACGGGGACGGCCCCCAAGGCTGCAGGCGCCGGGCTCGGAGGTCTCGCCCTCGTCGTCGTGCTCAGCGCCCAGCTGGTGGTGGTACTCGACTTCAGCATCGTCAACGTGGCCCTGCCGGATATCAGCCGGCAGCTGAGCGTCTCGTCAACCTCGGTGCAGTGGGTCGTCACGGCCTACGCCATCACCTTCGGTGGCCTGCTGATCCTCGGTGGCCGCGCCGCCGATCTGGTGGGGAGGCGGACGCTGCTCGTCTGGGGACTGGTGGCCTTCGGAATCGCATCGGCGGCGGGAGGGGTGGCCGCCGATTTTCGCTTGCTGGTGGCCTCCCGAGCCCTGCAGGGCATCGCGGCCGCGGTGGTGGCACCTGCGGGCCTTTCGATCTTGACCACGGCGTTCCACGGCCGTGACCGGACCCGCGTCCTCGGCTATTTCGGCGCCACGGCGTCGGTCGGATTTGTGCTCGGGCTGGTCCTCGGCGGCGTCTTGGTGGAAGCCTGGAGTTGGCGCGCCGTCTTCTTCGTCAACGTGCCGGTTTGCCTTCTCTGCGCCATTCTCGGCCAGCGCCTCCTGCCGCCCGGCGGGGGGACCGAGGATCGCCGCCACCTCGACGTCGCCGGCGCCGTGCTGGTTACTGCGGGGACGGCCGCCCTGGTGTATGCCCCCACCGCGGGCGTGGAGCGGGGCTGGGTTTCGGTCCCCTTCGGCCTGTCGCTGTTGGCCGCCGTGGTTGTTCTGGCGGCGTTCTTCTGGCACGAGCGGCGCAGCCCGGCGCCGCTCCTGCCGCCGTCGATCTTCCGGTCCCACACCCTGGCCGCCGGCGACGCAGTCACGCTGCTGCTCGGGGCGTGGAACGGCGGCGAAGTACTCATTCTCAGCCTGTACTGCCAGCAGGTCCTTGGGTACTCGCCGCTGCAGACCGGACTGGTGGTGGTGCCGCAAGGTGTGGCCGGCCTGCTGCGAGGTCTTGTCGGTGCGTCGATCGTCGCCCGACTGGGGATCAAGCGATTCCTGGCCGCCAGCGCCGCCGTGGCGGCCGTCGGCCTGGCGCTCCTCCTGCGTTTTCCCTCCACCAGCCATTACCCGCTGCTCGGATTGGTTTTGTTCGTCGTGGGTTTCGGAACCACCAGCGCGATGTTCGGAGCGGTGGTTGCCGGAACCGCTGGGGTCGCCGACGACGAACAAGGGGTGGCCAGTGCCTTGGTCAATGCTGCTCGCCAGATCGGCTCGGCCATCGGGGTGGCGGCGTTGGTCTCCATAGCTGCCGGCCCAAGTCAGGGCACGGCGGGGCCATCGGCCACCGCCGCCGGCTACCGGCTGGCCATGGGTGTCGCCGCCGCTCTGGCCGTCGTCGCCACGGTCATCTCGGTCGCGTTCGTGGGCACCCGTGCCTGCACCCAACATCACGACCGGCTTCGCCGACACCAGCTTCACGAACCGTGGCCGTCGCCCGAACTCCTGCCCACGGTCGCATCGTCATAGGGCGCCAGCACGCCCCGCCACTCCGAGTCCCGAAAGCCGGGCGATCCGCAAGCCGCCGAGCCGGTGCGATGATCACGTGATGGAACGACGCCGCCTCGGCCGGGAGGGCCCTGAGTTGCCGGTGGTCGGAATGGGCACCTGGCAGCGCCTGGAAGCGGCGGCCGCCGGCGGTCGGTCGGCTCATCACTCGCTTGTCCACACCGCCCTTGACCACGGGGTGAAGGTTTTCGACTCCTCCCCGATGTACGGCCGGGCGGAGGAGCTACTGGCGGCGGCGCTGGGCGAGCGGCGCGGTGAGGCGGTCGTGGCCACCAAGATCTGGACCAGTTCGCCGGAGGAGGGACAAGCCCAGCTCGGACGGGCGATCAACTGGTTCGGCGGGTTCGTCGACGTGATGCAGATCCACAATCTGGTTGCCTGGCGGCGGCACCTGCCGCGGTTGGAGGCGGCCCGCGAGGCCGGCGAGATCGGACTCATCGGAGTTACGCACTATTCCCCGTCCGCCTTCCGCGAGCTGGAGGTGGCGCTGGAAACAGGGCGTTTCGACGCGGTCCAGTTGCCGTACAACCCCAGCGAACGGGCGGTGGAGCGACGGTTGCTGCCCCTGGTCGACGAACTGGGCCTCGGGGTGCTCATCATGCGGCCCTTTGGCGAAGGTGGCCTGCTGCGGAGGACTCCCAGCGCCGACGACCTGGCACCGCTGCGGCCGTTCGGCGTTCATACCTGGGCGCAGGCGCTGCTCAAGTGGGTTCTGAGCGACCGCCGGTGCCACGTTGCCCTTCCGGCCACGTCCCGCCCGGAACGGGTGGCCGAGAACGCCGCCGCCGGCGCGCCCCCGTGGTTCGGGCCCGAAGAGCGTGAACTGGTCGCTCGCCTGGCTTCTTAGCCCCGATACCGGCGGCCGACCAAACATCCACGCCTGGCGACGACGCCGGTCATTCCATCGGCCAGCGAGCGTGGTGAGCGGGGGTGATCCGCCCGGCGATGTCGGCGGCGGCAGTTCGGGCCGAGGCCAGCACCGCCGCCTCGTCCATTGTCAGCACGACCCGATCGCGCACGATGACCCGGCCGTCGACCAGCACCGTATGGACGTCGCTGCTCTTCGCGGCGTAGACCAGGTTGGAGACGATGTCGATGAGCGGGGAGGTGTGGGCCCGGTCGAGGTCCACCAGAACGACGTCGGCGCGTTTGCCGGGTTCGAGGGATCCAAGTTCGGTGCTGCGGCCGACGGCGTGGGCGCCACCGAGGGTGGCGAATTCCAAAACCTGCTCGGCGGTCAGGGTCCCGGCTCGTCGGTGGGTCGCATTCTGGATGAGGCAGCCCATTTTCATTTCCTGGAACATGTCGTGGCTGTTGTTATTGGCGCCGCCGTCCGTGCCGAGCGCCACGTTGACTCCCGCCCCAAGGAGGGCGGGGACCGGTGTCACCCCGGTGGCCATTTTCATGGTCGCCGTCGGGCTGAAGACGACCGACGTCCCGGTCGCCGCCGCCAAAGCAATCTCGCCGGGTGAAATCCAGCACCCGTTGATAAGGACGACATTCGACCCCAAGACGCCGTGCCGGGATGCCCACTCCAGCGGGGCCATTCCGAACGTCGATTGGTAATACTCGGCGTCGTCGACCTCGGAACAAAAGTGATACACGATGCCCACGCCCAGATCCCGAGCAGCGGCCGCCACTTCGGAATAGAACTCAGGGACATACTCGGGTTCCCCCTGCCGGGGCACCATGAGACCGAACCAGAGGTCGACGACGTCCGGGCCGCCCCGGGAGACGGCTGACACCGCCGTGTCCAACGCACCCGGCGTAACCCACCGCCCCAGAATCGCTCGCAGCCCGGCCTGAGTGATAACGGAAAAGAGAGCGTCGAGATCGTCGCCGGGATCGACATTAGGGCTGAGAAATGTGGTCGTGCCACACCTGGCCATTTCGAGAAGGCTCAACCGATAGGCGGCCACCAGCTGGTCGGGGCGGCGATGCGCCAGCCAGGGGTCGACCCATTCCCGCAGGAACGGCACCCAGGGCAGATCGTCCGTGGTCCCCCGGAGCAATGACTGGTCGGCATGGCAGTGGGCGTCAATCAGCCCGGGTATGGCCACCATTCCCAAGCCGTCCATACGGTGCGCCAAGGGATAGCGGCGCGCCACGTCAGCCGCCTTCCCCACCGCCGCAATGTGTGTCCCCTCGATGGCGATCCCGGCATCGGTGACGATCCGGCGCTGCCGGTCCATGGTGATCGCCGTCACCGGCGCGAGCAGTATCACCCAGCTATTCGGGCAGGGACGGCGCGGTGTACCTGGTGGACGGAGCTAGCTGCGCTTCTGGGAAGGGCTGGTGGAGAACCAGGCACCGACCCAGGCGAGGACGGCGAGGGCGGCCACCGCCAAGCCGTGCTTGGTGTGGTGGTGCGACGAGCCGGCCAGGTGGCCCGGCAGGATAGAAGGCAGCGAGCCCGCCGGCGTGACGAAGTAGTACACGGCCAGCGCCATCAGCGCCACGCCGAGCACGATGAGCAGCACGGTGGCCGGCCGCACCTGATACGTCTTGCCGCCTCCGGCCATGCTCATGGAACCTCCCTGCCGTGCCCGACCCTGATGATCGATCTCGGGTACAACGTAGCTTGCCGACCCGGGGGCGCCAGACCATGCCGACGGACCGTATGGGCCGTTTGTCGTGTGCTAGCACCGGCCATCACGCGACACTGATCCCATGGCGGAAACAGAAACCCCCGTGGTATCGAAATCCTTCGACCGCACGTTCAAGATCAGCGTCGGCCTCAAGGGCCTCGACGGCGCGCTGGAGGTGATCGGCGGCCTGATCCTGCTGTTTGTCCGGCCCGCCGACCTGCAGCATCTGGCCCGGACCCTCACCCAGCACGAGCTGTCAACGGACCCGCATGACTTCATCGCCCGCCACGTGCTGCAGTCCGCCGGCCACCTCACCCACGGGACGACGATCTTCGCCGCCCTCTACCTGCTCAGCCACGGCCTGGCCAAGGTCGTCCTCGTCATCGCTGTGTTGCGGGAACTGTTGTGGGCCTACCCGGGCATGATCATCCTGCTGCTGGCGTTCATCGCCTATCAGCTGTACCGGCTGGCCATCAAGGTGACCCCCGGGCTCACCCTCCTCACCCTCTTCGACGCCTTCGTCGTCTGGCTCACCTGGCGGGAGTACAAGGCCCGACGGGCCGTCACTCCTGTTCGGTCGGGCGAACCAGAACCTCGTTGATGGCAACGTGACGGGGCCGGGTCACGATGTAGGCGATGATGTCGGCGATCTCATCCGCATGGAGGCGCTCCATGCCGGAGAAGCGCTCGTTCAGGCCCTCCAGGACCTCGGGCCGGTTGTGGCCCGCCAGCTCGGTGGCGACCGCCCCGGGCTCGACGACCGAGACCCGGACGTGGCGCCGGGTGATCTCCTTGCGCAAGGCGTCGCTGAACGCCCCGACGCCGTACTTGGTGGCGTTGTAGACGGCGCTGCCGTTACGGGTCTCACGGCCGGCCACCGAGCTGATGTTGACCAGGTCGGCGACGCCCCGTTCGCCGTCTTCGGCGGCTCGCAGCAGGTGGGGCAGGGCGGCGTGCGAGCAGTACAGCAGCCCGAGGAGGTTGATCTCCACCATCGTCTGCCACTCCTCGACCGGCGCCCCGACGACCGGCCCGAGCAACATCACGCCCGCGTTGTTCACCACGGTGTCCAGTCGACCGAGCTCGGCGACGGTCCGCTCGATGGCGGCCTCGGCCTCCCGCTGGTTGGTGATGTCGGCGGCCAGCACGAGCGCCGTCGCGCCGTCGCCGCGGAGGCGCTCGGCCAGGGACTCGAGGCGATCCTTGCGGCGGGCCACGAGCGCCACGGCCGCGCCGCGCTGGGCGAGGGCCAATGCGGTCGCCTCGCCGATTCCGCTCGAGGCGCCCGTGACGAATGCAACCGTGTGGGCGAGAGTGTCGGTCATGGCAAGCAATTCTGCCTGCCCCGGAAAGTTAAAAAGGCGTCGGGGAAAGGGGGCCGGGTCACGGGCGGCCCAGACCCGGTGACCGGCCGCCTCGGGCAGGCATGATTCGGGCGTTCGCCCCCGGGCGGGTCAACCTCATCGGCGACCACACCGACTACAATGAGGGCTTCGTCCTTCCGCTGGCGATCGATCGGCACGTCGCCATCGCCGCCGGACCCGCCGCGGCCGGCTCGCCGCCGCTCCGCCTGTACAGCGCGGCGCTCGACGCGCTCGTCGACGTCGCCGCCGGGGCTCCGCCGCGGATCGGCGCTGCGCCGTGGTGGAGCTACGTGCAGGGCGTCCTCGCCGGG
>DATARN010000227.1:0-11798 GCA_036264135.1 Acidimicrobiales bacterium | reverse complement strand
CGCTATAGCTGAGACTCTCTCTTCGGGGTCTTGGACGCTGTCTTCGCTTCCATATCCGATCACTGCATCGACGTCGATGTTGTCCGGTGTGTCGTGCCCCGCCGATGGCTCATGCGTCGCCGTTGGCTATTCGGCCCCGTTCATGACCGGTCTCGTTGAGAGTCTGTCGTCGGGTGTGTGGTCGGCCAGCTCCCCGCCTCCTCCCGTGGCGTCGCTGCAATTCGATCTTTTGGGCGTTTCGTGTGTCGCGGTCGGGTCTTGCGTCGCGGTGGGTTATGTCAGGGAGACGTCAGGGGCGGACATGCCAGTCGTCGAGAGTTTGCAGTCGGGGTCGTGGTCGGCAACCACACCGGCCTTGCCCGGCGGCGCGACGGACGGCGTTCTGTTCGGAGTTTCATGTCCGTCCGCGGGGGTGTGCGTCGCGGTGGGGAATGTGGCTGACGCTTCGCACCATCTCATGCCTCTGGTCGAGACACTCGGTGCCGGCACGTGGTCACCAACGGCCCTTACGGCCCTGCCGGCCGGTTCGGCTCTCTCCTCTGTCAGCTGCCCGGTGGCCGGTTCCTGCGAGGCAATCGGATCAAGTCTCGGATCTGTGGTCGAGTCCCTGTCGGGAGGGACGTGGACGGCGTCGAACCTGCCCATCCCAGCCGGGGATACCTCCCTCCAACTCGCCGGCATATCCTGCTCGCTGCCTGGTGACTGCGTTGCCGATGCCCTGGTGCAGCGGACCAGCTCTGATGACCAGGGTCTGGCGGCAGAAAGCCTGTCCGGCGGTGGGTGGACCGAATCGGGTCTGCCGGTCTTGACCGCACCGTCTGCACGGGCGCGGTCAGTCGCGTGCACTTCGGCCACGAGTTGCACCGCGGTCGGCGACTTCTACGGATCCACCGGGACCACCGGGTTCATGGAAGCGACGCTGGCGGGGACGACCTGGACCAGCGCCACGCTGCCGACGCCGTCACCGAATAACGGCGGGGCGCTGTATTCGATATCTTGCCCAAGTTCGGGTTGGTGCGAAGCCGTCGGGTTCGTGGTGAACTCGAGCGGCTTCGAAGTACCAGTGGCCGAGACACTCGCGGCCGGCACGTGGACGGTCCAGGTGTTGCCCGAGCCACCAGGCGCGAACAATGGCATACCGGGAACCCTCGGTGGAGCTGCTGCTGCGGGAGTGTCCTGCCCGACGGTTGGGACGTGCGTGGCCGCCGGCTTTGCGTATGACCCGGCTACCGGTCGCAACCAACCGCTCATCGAGGAACTGTCATCAGGGTCGTGGGCCTTCACGCTCCTTCCACCGAATAACAGCGATGCCGCCCTCGGGGCCATCTCATGCCCGGTGCTCGGCTGGTGCGAGGCAGTGGGCGGAAACGGCAACAACGGAGCCCTCGCCGAATCCGGTTGGGGAAAAAGTTGGAGTGCGTCGTCGCCGCCCCTTCCTGGCGACGCGGGCGAACTGGACACATTGTCGTGTCCCGGGGTAGACGCCTGCGTGGCGACCGCGCATTTCGCCGCGGTCGGCAACCGGTTCGCTTCCGACACCCTGAGCCACGGGGTTTGGACGGACACCTCTCCGGGCGCACTCACCGGAGTGCTCGACCCGGGGTTTGCGGTGGCCTGCCTGTCCACGACCTCCTGCGTAGCTAGCACTGAGTTCGGTGCGCACACATCATTCAACGCTCCGACGCTGGGACAGGCCGGTTGGAACGTCCAACCGGTGAACCTGCCCAGCGAGACAGACGATGGGGCCCTGCTGGGCGCGTCGTGTACCGCGGGCGGGTCCTGCACCGCGGTGGGCGTAGAGGAACCGACAGCCGGTGGAGCGAATCCGATGGCGGTTCAGTTCAACCTTCCGTCACCCAACATCGCCACGACCACTCGGGTCTTGGGAGTTCCTCCCCTGGTCGGAGTAGGAATGAGTCTTACCTACTCGGCGACTGTCACTCCTCCCCCTAGCGGAGGCGACGTCACCTTCATAGATCAGACAACCGGTCAGACACTCTGCACGGGCCGCGCTGTCAGCAACGGCACCGCCAGCTGCGCGACCACGGCGGGAAACGTGGGCTCGCATCGAATCTTGGCCGCCTACTCAGGGAATTCGAGCTTCGTGCCGTCATACGGCTCGGCCACCGTCACCGTCGCGGCCCCTTGCCCTACCGGCGTCACCCACCACGCCACAGGCGAACCATGGGCGGTCGCGGCCACCGTCGTGGACATCAACGGACGAAACTGCCCTGGATACTGGGTCGTGACGCGGTCCGGGGGCGTTATCACCATTGGAGCAGCGAAGTGGATGGGTGACGCCTCCGGCCGAGCGCTCGCCGCTCCAATCATCGGAATCGCCGCCACCCCCGATCATGGCGGCTACTACCTGCTCGGCGCCGACGGCGGCGTCTTCACCTTTGGGGACGCTCACTTCCACGGCTCCACGGGCGCCATGCGCCTCGACGCGCCTGTGGTGTCGATGGCGGTAACGCCCAACGGCACCGGATATTGGCTGGCCGCTTCCGACGGCGGAATCTTCACCTTCGGGAATGCGCCATTCCACGGGTCGCTAGGGGGGATCAAACTGGCCCGACCGGTCGTCGCAATGACCACCGACGGACATACCAGCGGGTATTGGATGGTGGCGAGCGACGGCGGCGTGTTCAGTTTCGACGCACCGTTCTATGGCTCCGCCGCCCGTGTGCCCCTCGCGCAGCCAGTCGTAGGAATGAGCCCCCAACCTGACAACGGCGGATACCGTCTTGTGGCCAGAGACGGCGGCGTCTTCGACTACGGCGACGCCACGTTCTACGGATCCCTGCCCGGCCTGCACGTCACGAACCCCGGCGTGACCACCATGACAGCCTCTATCGACGGACGGGGCTACTACCTGATAAACGCCGCGGGGCAAGTATGGGCATTCGGTGACGCCCCCTTCGTGGGAAACGCGTGACCCATCCCAACCGCGTGCTGCACCGTCGAGAGTCGATGCGCCCGTAGTCATGCTCGAATAATCGGAGAATAATACGGTGAGCGGACGCATACAGATTCATCTGCGTGTCCCTCGGACCGTGTCGAGCGTCAGCCTCTCGGGTGCCGAACGACGGATCAGGCGTGACGGCGGGTTCCCGGCGCAGACGCAGATCGAGCGCACAGATCGAGCTCTCAGCCAGTGGGGGAGAGCTGACCGAGGACGAGATCCACCGCGTCTCGGGTCTCGTCGTCGCTGTCCGGCCACAGGTGTCCGTACGTGTCTAGTGTCTCCATGGCCGACTGATGCCCGAGGCGTTTCTGGACCGCCTTGACCGAGCAGCCCTTGGCGATGAGGAGGGAGGCGTAGAAGTGGCGGAGATCGTGGAAGGTGGCCCACTCCGGGATGCCGGCCTTAGGAGCGGCGCGGTGCCACATCTCGCCGCCGAGGCTTCGGGTGAGCGGGTTGCCGTGCGTGTTGGTGAACACGAGACCCGCCGGTCCCGGGCCGTGGCGAGCGAGATGTTCGGCCAGCACCGAAGCCACTGTCTCGGGCATCGGGACAGTACGGAACCCAGCTTTGCTCTTCGGCGGCCCGAATTCCGGGACACCGGCCTTGGTGGCGACGAGCTGGCGATCCACCCGCACGTGCTTGCGGAGGAAGTCCACGCGGTCGACCGTCAGGCCGAAACACTCGCCTTGGCGCATCCCCATGCCGGCGGCGAAGACGATCAGCCCCTTGTACCGAAGTGGGACAGCGGCGGCGAGCGCGGCCACGTCCGAGACGGACAGCGGGATGACCTCGGTGTCCAGCTTCTTCGGGAGGGCGATGCGGATGCACGGCGACGCCGCGATCAGTCGGTCGCCCACGGCCGCTTTGAAGATCGTCGCCACCCACCGATACGCGACCTCCACCGATCCCGGCGCCAGCCGCTCGCTGAGCTTCTTGACCCACGCCTGCACCTCGCTACGCCGGATGGCGCCGAGAGGCCGGCGCCCGAGAGTGGGGTAGGCGTGAACCCGGAGGTACGTCTCACATTGAGTCGCCGTCGAGCGCCGGTGCACCTGGCCGACCCGCCACTGCTCGGCGTAGTCCCGGAACAGTGTCCGCCCGCCGGCCGGGTCGATGTACACCCCGTGCGCCAGGTCGCCACGCACGGCGTCGAGGAAGCGGTCGGCGTCGCCTTTGCGGTCGACGTGGCGGGTCTTCTGAGGCCCGCCTGGATACTCCCGCCAGCGGGCCCGGTACCGCCCGTCGGCCCTCTTGTCGATGCTCGCCATGAACCCTCCAGAACCCTCGATTCAGTCCTCAAAAAGTCCTCAGGTCCTCAAAAAGTCCTCAGTTCTGAGGACTACAACGGTGCAATTCGGGCACCAACGGTAAACAACGGTGAGGACGAAACCGCAGGTCAGAGACCATTTTAGCGGGGTTGGGGCTGGTTGTCGACGGTGAGTCGGTCTATAGGCGGGATTACGACCAAGCGGGGAACTGGGCGGACCGCTGCGACCCGTAAAGACCCTCTGAGCAGCCACGATGCGGCCTTCCGGAAGTGGTCGAGCGTCCCGACCTGGCGCGCATATAGACCAACAGATAGACCAAGATCATGACCCGAGCGACAACTGGACCATCCAACTGTCGGCCTCCATCTGGGCGATAGTGAAGTCGACGGCGCCGCGGTGCGACACGGTCACCTCGTAGACGGTCGCCGGACCCACGCCGGGGATGGCGAAGTCGAAGTCGCAGCCATAGCGGCCGTCGGAGCGGCCGCCGTCGAGCTGCCCGACAGCGAGGACCGTTCCGGCCTGGTCGGCGACGGCAACCTGGGCCCCGGGGGTGATGTCCGAATAGCCACCCGAGCCGGCGCACGGATCCCCGGCCGTTCCGGTCCCGTCCGCGGCTAGCGCCATGGTCCCGTTCAGGATATGGGTCGGCGCAGGCGGGATGGCCGCTTTGGAACTCCCGCAACCGGCGCAGAGCGACACGCCGAGGATCACTGCCGTCGTCGTGACCGCCGTTCGATGTCGACCTGGTGGCCGATGTGCTCGATCTCGGCCACGACCCGCGCCGGAAGGCCGGCTAAGAGGATCAGGCCGAGGGCCTCGACGGTCGCCGTGATGGTGATGGCGTGCTCGGCGGAGAACCGCTCGAAGCCGGCGTAGGCCTCCTCGCTGAGGGCCGCTGACAGGACGGGGCGTCTCCTGCGCGTCATGGCACAAGGTGTAACCGGACGCTACGGGGTGCGACCAGTTGCTACCAGTAGCAGGTCCCCTGATCGGGGAACCCAGGTAGTCCAGACGGGCTATTTCTGCAGAACCGGAAGATGGACAGTGGTTGGCGTCCCACTCTGGGTGTACGGTCGGCGACGGCGGCGGCTCCCAGACCTCGGGCCGGTCCTGTCGGGCGTGAGTAGAACGGGAGTCGGGGATGGAGAAGGGGCTGGAGGACCGGACCGAGCGGTACCTGCGCATCACGAGCGAAATCGCCGAGCTGCAGGAGCGTCTCACGAGTTGTCTCGCCCAACTCGTCCAGCTTCGTCGCCGCGAGCTCGGCCCACCTCTTCGGCTACTGCCGCCTCTACCCGCTCCGTCCAGCGCCGCAGGGTGCCCATCATTTCCTCCAGGAGATCGAGAGTCTCCTCTGACGCTGGGCCCGGTGCTGCATTCGGTGCAAGGACGCTGACCGGTTCTTCGCCGCGCTCGAGTAGGTCGAGGCTGTTGGCCGTCCATCCGAGGTAGTCGCATATGGCGATCCGTTTGTTCTCGCGTTTGGGGGTGCCGCCGTTGAGGAGCCGGCGCCAGGTGGCGTCAGAGATGCCGCTTTCGTTGGCGAGGCGGGTGAGGTTGCCGTACTGGCGCATCTCGATGAGCCGGGCCTTCACGAAGAGGACGACAAACGAGGATGGTTCGTTGACCATGCGTCCGATTATCTCAACGAATCACAGCGAAATCTAGCGACCGGAAGCGAATGAGAGCGAAAAAACCCTAAACGTCATCGTTGTAGTTCACCTGCGGAATGTGCCGATGACCTGCGGATATGACGAACCTTCACGAAAAGATTGACAGATTCGCTCTCATTCGTTATCGTTCGTGATGTGCAGATCAACGGGGTCACCCTCAAGGCCATCCGAGAACTGAACGGCTACGGCCTGAAAGATCTCGCGGCCGTCTCGGGCGTGTCGATCTCCTACATCTGCGAGATCGAAGGCGGCCGTGACGTCAAGGTCCGGCCCCAGACGATGCGCAAACTGGCCGACGCCCTCGGCGTCCCCGTGGCAGCGCTGGCCCGCGACCCGTCAACGGTCGACTCGGAGAAGGCCTCCTGATGGTCGCCCGCTATGCGCTGCTGGTGCAGCGGACTCTCAACTTCGTCGGGGTTCCGGTCGTGACCGGCGTGTACGTGATCCGCACCACGGACGGCGGGGCGACGTGGGAGCCGTACACCAGCCCGGTCAACGACGACGAGGGGAAACGGATCGTTGCCGCCCTGAACACTGCGGCGGAAGCTGACGCGGTCGCTGCGTTGCACGCCGAGCTCGAGGCTGGGGGCGGGTCGTGATGCCGGCGGAATCGGATCTGCTCACCCTCCCCGAGGCGGCCGCCCTGCTCGGGTACACGCCCCGGGGGGCCCGGAAGATGGCGTCCGAGCATCGGTTCCCGGGTGACGCGGCCCGGAAGGTCGGCCGCCGCTGGCTGGTCAGCCGCCCGCGGCTGGAGCGGTACCTGCACGGCGACGCGCTGCGCCCCGAGCTGCTGCCTGTGGCGATGGCATCGCACCGGGAGCGGCTGATCGACGACCGTGACGCCCGGGTGATCGCCGCCGCGGTCGCCCACCAGGTGCTCACCGCTGTTCTTCCGACTCGCCCGAATCACGCACAACGACGTCACCGCACCGAAGGGCCTGAGAGAGCCACCAGCGAGTCGGACGTTTCCCAGCAGGACGCCGCCGAGCCCGGGTGCGACCGGGCTTCGACGGCTTAACCAACAGCCGAGCCGAAGGAGGGCTCAAAACCGATGGCCAACACCACGATACCCAAAACGGTCAGCCGACTCCGGGACCTCGCCGCCGACGTCGGCGAGGTCTGCTGGATGCTCGTCGACCTGTGCCTGCCCGCGGCCCGGTTCACCGGTCCGCTCACTGATGCCAGTCCTCGGCTAGCCGAGCCGCCTCTACTCGGAGAAGGGTCGCCTGCCATGACGGCGCCCGTAGATCGCCTAGAAGGTGACCTGCCGAGGACTGTCACTTCTTCGACGCCCACGCATCGGACCGCGGTGGCGTCGGAGCCTGCACCTCCCGTCGAACCTGGCCTCACCCCCCCCGAGGCCGGGTTCCGGGAGGGCGGCACCTCGTATGGGGCGGATTGGGTGTTCGACCCGGAGTGCGTCGAAATGGACCACCGGTGCCGTAACCGGGACGGCATGCCGCTACAGCCGGGCCAGGAGTGCTGGATCAAGACGCGCCGGGCCACGCTGCTCGAGCAGCTCGAGCAGTTCACCGACCGCCACCCGCAATTCGGGCCGGCGTGATGGCCCGCCAAGAGCGCGACGAGGACAGGCGCCCCGTCCCGCGGCTGGACGGTTGCGGCGACCCGTGCATCATCGATCCGAATCGTGGCCGGGTGTGGCTGCCATCGGAGGACGACGACTGATGGCCAACCCTCGCAATGCCACCACGACCGCCCGGGGCCGCACCTACAAGTGGCGGGACGAAACCTTCACGAGCGTGACCACGATCATCGGCGGCGGGATTCCCAAGCCCGCTCTTGTCAACTGGGCCGCCAAGCGGGTCGCGGAGATCGCGGTCGGCAAGCACAACGTGTGGACCCGGATGGACAACCCGATGGAGCAGATCGACTGGCTCAAACGAGCGCCTTACCGGGAGAAGGAAGGCGCCGCCCTGCAGGGCTCCGCGATCCACGATTGGGCGGAGAAGCGGGTCCTCGGCTTGCCGGTGACCGTCGAGGACATGCCGCCCGAGCAGCGCCCGTACGGCGAGGCGTTCCTGCAGTTCGTCGGGGAGATGCACCCCGAGTGGGAGATGGCGGAGGCGTCGGTGTTCAACCGGGAGCACGGCTACGCCGGCACCCTCGACGCCCTGATGCGGGTCCCTGCCATGGGGGACGGGCTCGGCCTGGTCGATTACAAGACCGGCAAGGGCGTCTACGGCGAAGTTGCCCTGCAGTTGTCCGCCTACCGCAGCGCCGAGTTCGTCGGCCTCGCCGACGGCGCCGAAGTCCCCATGCCTCCGGTGGAGTGGTGCGCCGTTTTGCACATCACCGAGCGGGGATACCAGCTGATCCCGGTAGACGCCGGACCTCTGGCGTTCGAGTACTTCCTGCACGCCCAGGCGGTCCGGGACTTCTGCGACGACATCTCCCGCGGCGTCCTACTCGCCCCCGTCGCCGTCCCGCAAGACCCACCCCGTGACAGCGCCCCGACCAACGTCGCTGCGCTCGTCGACTGAGAAAGGAGAACACGAATGCCGATCATCACTCTGCAGAAGTCGATGCGCCGTCTCGGCCGCGTCCGCATGGGCTCCCAGGTGCCCGCCGCCAACGGCAAGACCCGCCCGAACAAGTTGGAGACCTGGCGGATGACCAGCCCGTCGCAGGAGCTGCTCGAAGCCGCCGCGGTCATGTACGGCGGGGAGGTCAAGGAATGGGCCGACGCTCCGTCCGGCCGCCAGTGGGAGTTGTTCACCGACGCGTCGGCGATCGAGGTCATCATCCCGCCCGGGGATATGGCGTTCTCGCAGTGGTTCGAGATGTGGTCCGGTGGCGGGTGCCAGCGGCGCTGTGACGGCCAAACGGAGATCATCGGCGACACGGCGTGTGTCTGCCCTGCCGACGTGGACGAGCGGCTGGAGCTGGCCGGCAAGGGGAAGGCGTGCAAGCCGACCACCCGCCTGTTCGTCATCCAACCCCGTCTGCCCGATGTGGGGCTGTGGCATTTCGAGTCGCACGGCTTCTACGCCGCGACGGAGATCCCGGGAACGATCAACATCATTCGCGCCGCCGCAGCGAACGGGACTTTGATCCCGGCCCGCCTGCGGATCGAGCAGCGGACGATGAAGCGCGATGGGGAGACAAAGAACTTCGCGGTGCCGGTCATCGAGCTGCCGACGATGACGACGCACACGCTGATGACGGGGGAGATCATCGGCGGCGAGATCGGCCCGGCCCCGGATGACCGCCGGGAACTGCCGGTCGCCTCGCCGCCGACCGCCAGTACGACACCACCTGCCCCGGCCCCGTCGCCCGCTCCTGCCCCGGCGGGTGACGGCAGCGCCTTCGGACGTGTCATCCGGGGGAAGGCCGCCCGGCTCGGGATGGACGCCGCCGCTCTCGACTCGTTGGCGCGCGGCGTGGTGGGCAAGACGTTGGCGGAGATCGCCAGCCACGAGGATGCGAACAAGGTCCTCGCTGCGCTCGATGGCAAGACGCCAGCACCGGCGCCCGCTGCCGACCCGGACCCGGAGAAGCCGAAGGCCCGGCGGACCAGGTCACCGGGGTCGAAGCTCCACGCCGATCTCGGCCGCTTGAAGTTCACCGACAACGAGCAGGACGCCATCATCTACTGCGCCACGTCAGGTCGTACCGAGTCGTCCGCTGACCTGAGCGAGCAGGAAACCCTTACTGCCTACCAGATGGGCCAGGACGTCTCCGAGGGCCGCATCACGATGGAGACCGTCCGGTCAGCGAACGACGACCACCGGGCCAAGCAGGCGGCGGGGGACAAGGCGGTCGACGAGTACGAGAAGGCGATCGCGTCATGAGGATCGAGCCCGTGGTCTTTCTCGGGACGGACGACCCCGTCGACACCTCGACACACGAAGGGTTCGCCGTGCTGCACCTTGGCGACCTCACGCTACACGCGCCCCTACACGACGAGCCGTGCCGGCAACGACGACTAGATGATCTTGCGTTCTTCGAGCAGTTCGCCAACCGGATCCTCGCCGCGGTCGACGAGGCGCGGGCCGCTGATCGGCTGCTCGCCAAGCTGCCCGAAGCCGAGGAGGTGGCGTCGTGAGCCGCCTGACCGACGGGCAGATGGCCGTGTTGGTGATCGGCGCCGAGACGGTGGTGCTGGTCGTGGCCGTCGCCATTTACAACCGGGTGAAGCGGTGGGTCAGGAGGACGTGGTGACGGTAACGAAAACACTCAAGGAGCTCGCAGCCGACAAGGAGGTGGAGTCATCGCAGACCCAAGCGACTACGCCCGAACCTGGCCGTGGCGATCCTGGAAGCCTTCCGGCCCCCGAGAGCAACGGCACGAACCAGCCGACGACGATCGTGGACACGCCGCACAGCTACGAGCACAACCTGCGCCTGCCGGTCGACTCGATCCAGCCCAACCCAGCCAACCCACGGCGGGACACCGCCCCCGACGAGGGGCTGGTGGAGTCGATCCGGACCCACGGCCTGATCGAACCGCTGGTGGTCCGCCCCCTCCCGAAAGGTGACGACGGACGGAACCGGTTCGAGCTGCTCGCCGGTCACCGTCGCCTCGCCGCGGTGAAGGCGGCCGGGTTCACCCGGGTGCCGTGCGTGTACCGCCACGTCGACGACGCCGGCGCCCTCGAAATCGCCCTGGTCGAGAACCTGCACCGGAAGGACCTCAGTCCGATGGAGCTCGCCGGCGGGATCGGGGACCTGGTCAAGTTGGGCAAGAGCCAGCGGGAGATCGGCGCCCTGCTCGGGTTCAGCCAGCCGGTCATCTCCAAACGGTTGGCCCTCCTGAAACTGCCGGAGGTGGCCCGGGCGGCGGTCGATTCCGGCGGCATCACCCTCGAAGACGGGATCGGACTGGCCAAGCTGGACGAGAAGACCGTCGCCGGTCTCTTCAAGTCCGGCCGGCCAGCCCACTACGAAATCGATCAGGCACTCCGCCGCCAGGAGGGCGAAGAGAAGCGCGCCAAGGTGATCGCCCGGCTGCAGAAGGACGGCGTGACCGTCACGAAGAAGCAGCCTGGGTGGAACCGGGAGCACGCGCCGTGCCGACTCCACTCGATCGACCTCAACGAGAAGGCCCACAAGACTGAGCCGTGCCACGCCGTGCACGTCGACGCTTACGGCTATGAGACCGCCTGTTGCACCGAACCGACCCGCCATCCGGAAACGACTGAGGACGAGGACGAGAAGGAGGTCTTCGTCCAAGGGAAGGGCTGGACCCCGATCACCGAGCTCACCGACAAGGAACGGTCCGCGCTCGAGAAGGAGAAGGCCGCGGAGCAGGCAGCCAAGTTCCGCCGGGCCCAGCGGGAGGCAGACAAGTCCCGTCGGGACGCCTGGATCAAGCGGCGCCTGACCGACTACGCGCTGCTGGCCGCGCGGCCCTCCGAGCAGCACGAAGTCATCGCCCTCGCCGCTATGTTCCTGCTCCGGGCGAACACCAACGCCGGTCGCATCGCCGACCGGTTGAGCTACGATGGCAAGAAGAGCGCCAGCTACACCCAGCGAGTCGACTGGGTCCGAGGCCAGACCGGCGACAAGACCGCAACCCAACTGCGGGTGCTCTACGCGATGGCGCTCGACGCCGCCGAAGAGCGCATGCCGTCCGCGTGGTACGACCCTGTCGACGGCGAGCGGCGGGCGTCGGACCGTTTCTACCTGCAGCACCTCGAGGCGCACGGTTACGCACTCTCGGGTACCGAACGGGAGTTGCTTGAGGACCCGCAGCCGGAAGATGCAGCCGCGGAGAGCCCGGTGGGGGACGATACAAGCGTACGCTCGTGTCGGGCGTGCGGTTGCACCGACGCCGAGGCGTGTGACGGCGGCTGCTCGTGGGTTGAGGACGACCTCTGCTCCGAGTGCCTCGACACGCCCCGGGCTGCGACGGACACGGGCGGGG
>DATARN010000128.1:0-19421 GCA_036264135.1 Acidimicrobiales bacterium | reverse complement strand
TCGGCCCGTTTTCCCCGGTGACGTTCCCCGAACGGTCGTAGGTCCAGGTCGTCGATCCCGTCGGTCCGGTCTGCGACGTGATCTCGTCAGCGGCGTTGTAGGCAAACGTCGTGGTTCCCGCCGCCGTGGTGGCCGACAACCGGTTGCCCACCCCGTCATAGCCGTAGGAGGGTGAGCCCGCCGGCGGCTGGGCACCCGGTCCGGCCGCCGGGCCGGGCACGGGGGCGGGGAACGTCGGTGCGCCCGTCGACGTGCTGGCGTTGGCGGGAGTGGTGGGCGCGGTGACCGGCGCGGGAGGCACGGTTGGCGTGGTCGCCGTCTGGGATGCGGAGCCCACGGCGGTGAGGCGACCGGTGGCGTCATAGCCATAGCTCTGGGTCACCGTGCTGCCGTTGAAGGTCGTCGCCGCCGAGACCCGGTTGCCGGCCCCGTCGTAGGTGTAGGCGGTGTCGGCGACGGTCGTGCCCCGCAGCGACAGCGTTTGATCCACGATGTTGCCGCGCACATTCCACGTCTGGGCGGTGGCCACGCCGTTGGAGTAGGCGATGCTGACCGCCTCGCGGGCGGGATTGCGGACGTAGGAAGCGCTCACGAATCCCGATTGGCCCGCCTGGCCGGCGGCGATGCTCATCAGGTTGCCGCCATCGTCGCTCACGTAGCTGACCTGGGTGCCGTCGGGATAGGTGACGACGCGCTTGCCGGCGGTCGAGTAGTCGTACCGGAAGACATTGGTTCCGGTGGTCACCGACGCCAGTGATCCATTGGCGGTGTAGGTGTAGCTGTGGGTGCCCGTGGCGTCGGTCATCGTGGTGACGCGGTCGAGGTTGTCGTACTGGTAGCTGACGTCGATGTTGCTGTGGCCGGTCCAGCGGTAGTGGATTCCCGTGACCAGGTTGCGGGCGTTGATGTCGTAGGTCGTGGTCCGGCCGTCGGGATCGGTCGTGGTGGTCAGGTTGCCGCCCGCGTCGTAGCTGTAGGTCCAGGTCGCCCCGTTGACCACCTTGGCGATCAGCCGGTCGGCGCCGTCGTAGGCGAAGTTCGTCAGATGGTTGTTGGCGTCGGTGATCCGGGTGACGTTGCCGTTGCCGTCGTAGGTGTAGGCGGTGCGTCCCGCCGGGTTCGTGACCGAGGCGACCCGGTTCATGGCGTCGTAGGTGTAGCTGGTGACCAGCCCGTCCGGGGTGCGCGTCGAAAGGACGTTGCTGGCGGCGTCATACGAGGTTGTCGTCGTCCGGCCGTTGGTGGTCTTGCTGGTCTGGCGGCCGAGCGGGTCGTAGGTGAACGTCGAGGTGTTGCCCGTGCTGTCGTTGGCCGACACCATCCGCTCCGCCAGGTCGTAGCCGAAGGAGGTGGTCACCTTGGTCGGATCGATGCTGGCGCTCTTCAGGCCGACGTTGTTGTAGCGGCTGATCGTGACTGCGCCCGAAGCGTCGGTCGCTGAGACCACGTTGCCCGAAGCGTCGTAGCTCTGGGAGGTGGCGCCCGCCGGGTTCGAGGTGGTCAGCGTCCGCGTCGCCTCGTTCCAGCTGTGGGTGGTCACCTGGCCGGTCGGGTCGGTGACCGACACCAGCGTGCCGGCGTTGTCGTATGTGTAGGTGGTGGTTTTGGCGACCGCGCCGGGTTGCGTCTTGCTGAGCAGGAGACCGGTGGGGCCGTAGCTCTGGGTCGTGACGTAGGCCGGATTGGGGGCTCCGCCGGTGACCACGCCGCGGGGGTCGACGGACTCCACCTCGTTGCCCGCCTCGTCGTAGACCCGCTGCTCGCCCGAGCCGTTCAGGATCTGCCCGCCCGGGCTGAGCTGCTGGCGGCTGGTCGGGTTGCCGAAGCGGTCGTAGGTGAAGGTGCGGCTTCCGGTGGCCGTCGTCGAGCGGGTCGCCTGGCCGAAGCTGTCGTAGGTGTAGGTGAACGTCGGCCCCCCGGGCGGCGTCATCGTCACCAGCTGCGAGCCGGAGTACGTGAACGTGGTGGTGTGGCCGTTCGGATCGGTGGCCGAGAGCACGTGGTGCTGGGTGTCGTAGCCCTTCCTGCTCACCGCCGAGGTCGTCGCCGAGGTCGGGGAGGACTGTGTGATCAGGTCGCCCGCCGGGCTGTAGGTATTTTGCTGGACCCAGCCGAGGGGATCCTTGATCTGGGTCAGCTCCAGCGTGCTGTCGTAGGCGTAGTCGATGTGGCCGCCGTCCGGTTGGCGCTGGCTGATCAGCACATTGCCCCGGTACACGTCCGTGAAGACCACCCTCGTGGCGACGCCGTTGACGTCCTGCAGCACGCCTCGGGTGGCCGTCTGGGTGGCGCCGTCCCACGAGAAGGTCACGTCATGACGTCCGGGGTCGCCGGTCGTCACCGAGGACGCCACCCGACCGGACGCGGCGTAGGTGACGGTGCGCCGCACGTGACCGAGGGGATCGGTCTGGCTGGCCAGACGGCCCGAGGCGTCGTAGCCATAGGTCCAGACCTGGCCCCGGGCATCGGTGAAGGAGGTCAGCCGTCCGTTGGTGTAGCCGTAGGCGGTGCTGCGCGTCGGTGTGGTGACCGCAGTGACCTGCCCCGAAGCGTTGGTCGTCACCGCGATGGTGAGCGCCGGCCCGCTGGAGGTGGTCACCGTCACGCTGGCCACGCCGTTGGCGCCGTAGGTCAGGTGCAACCCCTGGCCGCTCGTCGCCAGATAGTCCTGGATCCGCCCGGCCGCGCTGTGCCAGGTGACGCCGTCGAAGCGGGTGACCGTGCAGTTGGACCCGCTGCACGCCAGGCTGGTCCGGGCTCCGGGAGGCGCCACCCAACCCCCGGTCCCGTTGCTGGAGAACACCAGGGTCTGGCCGTCCTCGGCCCGCACGGTGGCCTTGTCACCCGCCGCCGACACCGAGACGCCGGCATCGAAGAGCGACGTCCACCCGGGGCCGAAGGACCCGCCGGCGGTGTCCGCCGAGTTGTAGGAACGGGTCAGGGAGAACGGGACACCGATGCCGGCGACGGTCAGGTCCGTCGTGCTGAGAAACAGGCTGCCGGTCGCCGAGTTCACATCATCGGTGACCAGGGTGGGATTGGCGCCGTAGTCGCGGCCGCCGAAGGTCTGGGCGAGGGGAACCACGGGGGTGACACCCGTGACCGGCGGCGGGGTGGTGGCCACGCTGAACGAGGTGCTGTCGGCGCCGGCGGTGCCGGACGCCGCGGCGTGCAGCACGTAGCCGGTGCCCGCCTTGTCGATCCTGCACGCCGAGAACGTGGCGATGCCAGCGCCGGGGGTGGTTGGATTGCTGGCACAGGTGAGGGCGGCACCCGCCGTCCCGGTCCCGTGGCCGATGCTCAAGGTGACGGCCGGCGGGGTCGACGTCACCGTGTTCCCGCCGGCATCCAGCACGGTGACGGCCGGCTGGCCGCTGAAGTTGGTCGCCGGCACGGCGCCGCTCGGTTGGGCGGTGAACGCCAGCCGGCTGGCCGGTCCGACATTGACCGTGAACGGAGTCGAGATGGCCGACAGCGAGTCGGCGCTGTCGGTGGCGGTGAGGGTGTAGGCGGTGGCGCTGGCCCGATCGATGGCGCAACCGTCGAAGGCGGCGTTGCCGCCGCCGGCCGGCACGGTGGTGGCGACGCAGGTCAACGTCGCGCCCGGCGCTCCCGTGCCGGCCGTCACGGCCAGGCCGATCGACGCCGTACTCGTCGTGACCCGGTTACCGGCGACGTCGACGACGGTGACCACGGGCTGGGCGGACAACGCCGTCCCCCCCGTGCCACCGCCCGGCGGCGTGCTGAAGACGAGATGGTTCGCCGCTCCCGCCGTCACGTCGAACGGCGCACTGGCGACCGAGAGGCTGTTGACGCTGGCGTTGAGGTAGTAGCCGGTTCCTGCCTTGTCGACCCGGCAGCCGGCGAAGGTGGCGGTTCCCGAGGACAGGGTGGTGACCGGGTTGGCGGTGCAGGTCAACGTCGCCCCGGGCGTGCCGCCCGCCAACGCCAACGTGACCGACGCCACGACGCCGTTGTTGGCGGCGTCCTTCACCGAGACCACCGGTTGGGTCGGCAGGGCCGTGGAGCCCGTACCTGAACCGGGCGGGGTGGTGAAGGACACCGTGGCCGGCCTGGTGTTCGCCGAAATTGCGACTCCGGACAGCTGGGCCTGCTTCTGGTCGCCGCCGTCGGTGGCGATCAGCGTGTAGGTGCCGCCGGTGTCGATGCTGCATCCGCTGAACGTGGCCACCCCGGCCACGGCGTTGACCGCTGCGCACGTCAACGACGCCCCGTTGGCGCCCGGGGCCAGGGCTAGGGCGACCCGCGAGGTGCTTCCCGTCTCGGTGTTGCCCGCCTTGTCCTCGATCGTGATGACCGGCTGGGTGGGCCAGGCGACCCCGCCGGCACCCCCGGTGGTCGTCCGGGTGAAGACGATTTTGTCCGCCGGCCCGGGGGGAACGGTGATCTGCATCGTGGCCGACGTCAAGCCGTTGGTGCTGGCCGTCAAGGTGTAGGCGGTCGTCGACGCCTTGTCGATGGTGCAGCCGGCGAAGCTGGCGACGCCGGAACTGGCGGTCACCGGGTTCGTCGTACAGGTCAGCGAGGCGCCCGGCGCGCCGCCCGACAGGGCCAGGGTGACGACCGCCGAGCTCGATGTCACCGCGTTGTTGCTGGAGTCCTCGACCGTCACGACCGGCTGGGTGGTGAAGGGAATGCCGCCCGCGGCCCCGGCCGCGGCGGTGGTGAACGCCAGCTGGGTGGCGGTCGCCGTCGCCCCGGCTCGCGAGATCGACGGCGAGCACATCTGGCCGATCAGGCAGATGGCGGCCGTCACCGCGACCGACGACAGCTTGTGGCGCAACGTCATTCCGAACCATCCCCTACGACTAGGGCGGGGGTGGCCCGGTCATAGGCCAATCCCGCAGCAGCACATACATCGGCGACCAGATCGAAATCGGGCGCTTCCACCAAGAGAAACAGGGCTTCGTCATCGGGCATCACCAGCGACCAACGCAGCCGCACCGCCAGTCCCGCCGCCCGGCCGACGATGCAGGCCTGGCCCACCGCCTCGACGGTTGCCCGGGCGCCGGCGGCGGTCAAACCGGGCGAGTAGCGCTCGACCAGGAAGACCGGCGGCGCCCAAGGAAGGTCAGTGCCCACTGCCACCCCTTGACCGTGGCAGATCGACACGACCAAGGAACGCGTAGTTTCTACGTTCCTCCGCTGACCTCGCTCGCCAATCCTGCGGGGGGATTCTCCAGCCACACGGCGCGGAGCTCGGCGCGGGAGTGGACGTTGTAGCGGGTATAGAGCCGCCCCAGGGTCCCCTCGACGGTGCGCCGGCTGACGAACAGCTGGGCGGCCATCTCCCGGGCGGTGAGGCGGTTCATGACGTGTTCGGCGACCCGCATCTCCAGGGGAGTCAGGCCGTCTGGGCCCTGGCGGGACGGCTCGAGGCGGTGGAGTTCCTGGCGCGCTCGGTTCGCCCAGGCGGCGGCGCCCTGCTGTTCGAACACCTCGACCGCCTGGGCGACGGAGAGTCGGGCCTCGCCCTTCAACTTCCGGCGGCGCTCGACCAGTCCCTTGATCAGCAGGTTGCGCCCGTGCTCGAGGGGGTAAGGCAACCCGGCGGAGCTGCCGGTCGCCCGCTCGATCAGGAACGAGGCGTTCACCAGGTCACCGCGTCGGGCCGCCAGGAGCGCCTGGCCGCGGGTGTGGCACGCCCGGGCGTGGGCCCGGCCGTGGCGGTTGGCCACGGTGCCGTACCACCCCAGCAGTTCCTCCGCCTCGTGGGCGTCGCCGGCGCTGATCATGGCTTCGATGCAATCGGGAATCCAGGGCAGCAACACCGCTTCCGCCATGCCCCGGGCCTGGAGGACCCGGCTCAGGGGGGCGAGACGGCTGGCCGCGGCGGCGTCGTCGCCAAGCGTGACTTCCAGGAACCCGAACGCCGCCGCCACGGCCACGTAGACCATGTCGATTCCCCGGCCGGCGATCAGGTCTTGGGCCCGCGTCAGATCGGCCCGGGCGTCGGCCACCCGCCCCGTGGCGGCGTGGACCCGCCCGCGCGCCGCCAGGGCCCGGGCCAACCCCACGTTGTCGTCCAGCAACTCGAACCCCTCGACGGCCCGGTCGGCGTGGATGGCGGCCGCCGACCACCGCCCGGCCGCCGCCTCCAGGCCGGCCAGCTCACACAGGAGGGCGAGGTCGGGGTCGCCACCAGGGCGCCGGCTCCTCGCGGCCAGCTCCAGACGAGACCGGGCCTCGTCCAAGTCGTCGCGGGCGCGGGCGGGGATGGCGGAGAGAAGGAGGGGGGCTTCGAGGCGGAAGACGTCCCCGGCTTCCGCCTCCCAGTGGGAGGCGTGGGCCACCCAGCCGGGCGCCACACCCTGTCCGGCGAAGAGCGCGGCGGCCACCGTCGCCGCGGCCGCCCCGGTGATCAGGGGGTCACGTCCGGCGGCCTGCGTTGCTCGGAGCGCGGCGTGAGCGTGGCGACCGGCGGCATCGGCGGCTCCCGCGCTCAGCGCCGCGATCGCCAGGTCCCGCTCGACTGCGGCCACGATGGCGTCGTCGGTACCGGCCTCCGACCGGGCCTGGAGGAGCAGGTCACGCCCGTCGCCGAGCGGGTTGGAGGACAGCAGTACCACACCGAGGCGACGCAGGACCTCGGCCCGCTCGGGCCCCGGGGACAGTCCCACCAATGCCTCGTTGAGGCGGGTGCTGGCCATGACTCGATCCCCCGCGGCGGCGAAATAGCCGGCGGAGGCGATACGGCGCCGACGACGGTCATCCCCCGCGGCGAGGGGCGTCAGATGGAGTGCCGCCTCCGCCAGCTCGACGGCGGCTTCCCGAAGGCTGCGGTCATGGGCTTCGCCAGCTCCCTGGTCCAGCCGTCGGGCCACGTCGGTGTCCGGCCCGGACGACGAAAGCGCCAGGTGGCGGGCCTGCTCTACCGGGTCGACGGCGACGTCGGCCAGGCGCCGGTGCAGCTCGCGCCGCTCGAGATCGGTGGCCGCGGCGTAGGCGCTGGCCGCCAGCGGCGGCTCGGTGAAGGTCACCACTCCGTTGCGGACGGTGAAGACCTCCGCCGCCTCTACCTCGGCCCCTCCCGATTCCGCCCAGCTGTGGGCGCCGGCCACCTGGCATAGCGTTTCGATGGTGGGATGGCTGAGCGCGGCGGCGGCCATGGCGACCGAGCGTCCCGCCGGGCTCAAGCGGGCGATTCGCCCGGACAGGGTCTTGTCGAACGGCTTGGTAGGGTGCGGGAATCGGGCCTCGGATCCGTCCGCTCCCCCGTCCTGGCGGTCCGCCTCGGCCAGTTCGAGGGCGAAACGGGGGTTTCCGCCGGACAGCTCGTGGACCCGCAACAGCGTCCGACGAGCCAGGGGCTCGCCGAGGCGATCGAGAATGATGGCGCGGATGGCGGCCAGGCTGAGTGGGCCCAGCTGTACCCGATGGGCCGACGGAAGCGCCACCGGCGCCGGCAGGCCCCCGCCGGAACGGCAGTCGCCGGTCGCGGTCAGCAGCATCCCGACTGGTGCCGACCCCAACCGCTTGGCGGCATACCCGAGGACCACCGCCGAGCCGGGATCCAGCCAGGGAGCATCGTCGACCGCCACAAGGACGGGTCCGGACGCGGCGAGGAGGTGGAGTACCGACAGGAAGCCGGCGGCGACGGCCCTCGCCTCGATGCCCTCGGCCGATGCCTGCAGGAGCAGAACGGCCTCCACCGCCCGACGCTGCGGCGGAGGAAGCGAACCGAGAACCTCGTCGGCGATCGGTGCGATCAGATCGGCGACTGCGCAGTACGACATCTCGCGTTCCCAGCGCTCCGGGCGACACGACAGGACCCGCGTCCCCGGGGCGGTGGTGGCCAGGATCTCGGTGAACAGCAGTGACTTGCCGGTGCCCACGCCGCCCTCAATGACGAAGCTCGCTGGTCCGTCCTCGATCTGGCGGAGGAATTCGGCTCCGGCGGCTCGTTCGGTGTCGCGTCCCACGCAGATCGTCTCAGGGGCGGCCACTGGTGACGTCAGGCGTTCGTCGGTTGTCCCGTCGCGCTCGTCTCGCGCCATGGCCGTCGGCCCCATCCCGCGAACTCCCACCTTTCCCGAATGGGAGAAGCCGGCCGCCTGCCGATCCGTCACCCCAACTCTTTACCCAGGATGTCATGAATCGTCGCCTTTTGCACTGGCCCGATGTGAGGGTATTTCTCTGGTCATACGGAACTAGTCCGCCGCCTCGCCGGTCGTCGCCGCGACGGGTGCCGCCATCACCGTAGGAATTACGCGTTCCTTCCCTCCCCGCGTCCGCCACGGTGGAACTACGTGTCGCAGGAGGGAATGGGAATGATGAGGACAACGCGGGCTCAGTTCGGACGGTTCACCCGAGGGCTGCTGGCGGCCGCTCTGATGGCCGCAACAATCGGGACGCTGGCCGCCGCGCCCGCAGGCGCCACCGCCGCGCCCACCTTGTACGTGGACGCCACCGGTACGAGCGGCGCGCCCTGCACCCAGGCGCAACCCTGTTCGACCATCTCGGCCGCAGTGGCCCAGGCGCCGGCGGGGGGTGCCTCCATCCTCGTCGGACCGGGTCAGTTCATCGAGAGTGCCGGCCTGAGCTTCGGCGGGGGCACCTTCACCATCACCGGCATCCCCGGGCGCACCGTTGTCGCCCTCGCCCCCGTGGTGGGCGGCTGCAACCCGGCGGCGGCCACCGACGGGATCACCAACACCGGCGCCGCCCTGACCCTGGTGGGCCTCGACATCGAGAACTTCCGCTATGGCGTGTACGCCACGGGCGGCACGACCCGGGTGACCGCCAGCCGGGTCGCCTGCAACAGCACGGGTGTCTACGCCGCGGCCACCACCAACATCGACACCACCACGATCGCCAACAACAGCAACTACGGCGTGTACACCTACGCGGGCGCCACCACGACCGTCGACTCCTCCACGATCGTCGGCAACACCTCACACGGCGTGTGGACCGACGGGACAACCGTCGTCACCAACAGCACCATTACTGGCAACAGCGGCTCGGGCGCCCTCGTCGGTGCCACGGGCAGCTTCTCGGCCAGCAGCAGCACGATTTCCGGTAACAGCCTCGACGGGATCGACAACAGCGCGGGGACGGCGACGCTGTTCGGGACCATTGTGGCGGACAACGCCGGTGGCAGCTGCGCCGCCGCCGTCGTCGACAACGGATTCAACCTCGACTACCTGGCAGGTGAAACCGACCCATGCGGCCTGTCGAGCGCCTTCAGCGACGTGGTCGAGGCCAACCCCAACCTCGGCCCGCTGCAGGACAATGGCGGCAGCACACAGACCGAGGCCATCGTGCCGGGGAGCCCGGCGTACCACGCGGTGGTGGCGACCAGTTGCCCGCCAACCGATCAGCGCGGGGTTGGCCGCCCCCAGCCGGCGGGCGCGTCATTCTGCGACATCGGAGCCTTCGAGTTCTCGGCCGCCGCCGGCCTGCGCTTCGCCAACGCCCCCGTTACTGGGCCGGCCGCGGCGACGGCCACGCTCGGCCCCCTCGTCATCCAGCAGGTGGACGCGGTCAACAACCCCGTTCCCGCGGCGTCAGCGACGACGATCAACCTCACCACCGCGCCGAACGGTGGCACGTTCTCCCTCACCCCCGGTGGCACGCCCACCACCGCCGTCGTGATCCCACCGGGCGCAACCAGCGCCAGCGTCTTCTTCGGTGACATCATCGCCGGCACCCCGGCGGTCAGTGCCACCGCGTCCGGCCTGGCCGGCGCCTCGCAGACCGAGACCGTCACCCCCGGCACCGGGCAGCACCTGGTGGCCGGTCTCAACACCACGCCGCAGCGGACCACCGTCCTCAAGGACTTCGGTGTTCGCCTATCGGTCACGGCCAAAGACGCCCATGGCAGTCCCGTCGCCAACCTGCCGGTGAACTTCACCGCTCCCGCCTCGGGGCCGTCGGGCACGTTCCGCAACGGCCTCACCATTGACAAGGAGGTCACCAACTCGGCGGGCGTGGCCACCGCCACCTTCCTCACGGCCAACGCCACTGCCGGCACCTTCGCCGTCATCGCCCGAGGCGGAGCCAATGGCGTCTCCGGCGTTTCCTTCACCCTGACCAACCTGCCGTCGGCACCGACGCAGCTGGTCGCGCTGCCGGGGACCACACCCCAGTCGGCGACCGTGGCCACCGCGTTCGCCACGGCGCCCGGTGTGACGGTGCTCGATGCCCACGGCAACGGTGTCCCTGGCGTCGCGGTCACCTTCACGGCACCGGCCAGCGGCCCCTCTGGAACCTTCACGACCGGAACCACCCAAACCGTGACGACCGACTCCACCGGGGTGGCCACCGCCAGTGTCTTCACCGCCAACCAGCTCCGCGGCGCCTACAACGTGGTCGCCTCCAGCGGCGCCCTCAAGGCGGTGCCGTTCGCCTTCACCAACCTCCCCGGTGCCGCCGCCACCATGGTGGCCAACACCGGTACCACGCCGCAGTCGGCGGACATCAACACCACCTTCGCCGTGCCGCTCGGAGTGACGGTGAGGGACAGCTTCGGAAATCCCGTCCCCGGCGTCTCAGTCACCTTCACCGCCCCGGCGTCGGGCCCGTCGGGCCAGTTCGCCGGCGGCGCCTCGGTGGTGGTTCCCACCAACACCAACGGTGTGGCCACCGCGGGACCCTTCACCGCCAACGGCGTCAGCGGTTCGTACAACGTCACCGCCACGGCGAGCGGCCCCTCCTCGGTGCAGTTCGCCCTCACCAACAACGCCCAGGCGGACCTGGCAGTCACCAAAACCGGGCCGGCCACCGCGATTCCGGGGACGACGGCCACGTACGTGGTAACGGTCACCAACAACGGTCCCCTTCCTGCCCTCCAGGCGGTGGTCACCGACACCACCCCGGCCGGTACCACCTTCGTGTCCCTGTCCCAAACCGCCGGCCCGACGTTCGCTTGTACCACCCCGGCGCCCGGGTCAACGGGCACCATCAGCTGCGCCTTGGCCAGCTTCGCCAACGGCGCGACCGCGTCGTTCACCGTGAAACTCCACGTCAACGCCACCGTCGCCTCGGGGACCATCGTCGCCCAGACGGCGACGGTGTCGTCAGCCACCACCGATCCCAAACCTGCCAACAATGCGGCTACGGCCAACACCTCGGTGCGGTGCGACTACAACCTGACCGGCAGCCAAACGACGCTGACGCTCTCCGGCGCCCAAACCTGGTGCCTCACCGGGGCGACGGTGGCCGGCTCGGTCATCATCCGCAACGGCGCCAACGTGGTGGTCGCCGGCTCGACCGTGCAGGGCGCCATTTCCGCCAGCGGCGGCGGCCTACTGTCGGTCTGCGGGTCCCACGTCCAGTCGATATCGGTGTCCAGCGCCACCGGGTTCGTCCTCATCGGAGACCCCGGCGACGACGCCTGCGGCGCCAATACCGTGACCAACGGGGTGAGCCTGCTGCTAAACCGGGCCGGGCTCGAGGTGAGCAGCAACACCAGCATCGGCGGGTCCGTGGTCCTGAGTTCCAACTCGGGGGTCGGTCCTTTCCCCGACGACACCCGTCCCGAAATCGAGGGCAACACCATCGCCGGCTCGCTCACCTGCTCCAGCGACACACCCCCTGCCAGCAACGACGGGCACCCCAACACCGTGTCGGGGTCAAGGAGCGGCGAGTGCATCGGCCTGTGACCCGACTCCCTGGCGCCCTCGGGGACCCCGTGTTCGCCTGAGTTAATCATCGCTGCTCGGGCGTAGCCTCGACCCCGCCGGGGTATCGAGGTCGTGGAGGTAGCGATGTCGGCGCATGACACGGAGCTGCTGCTGTATGCCCTGCTCGCCATCGCCGGCATCGTCATCCTTATCACCGTTGCCAAGGTGCATGCCTTTCTCGCCCTGACCGCCGGCTCGCTGTTCGTCGGGCTGATCGCTGGTCACGGCGCCGCCAAGACCGTCACCTCGTTCGAGAATGGCGTGGGCAGCACCTTGGGCTACGTCGGGGTGATCGTGGCCCTCGGCACCATGCTGGGCAAACTCCTGGCCGAGTCGGGCGGCGCCCAACAGATCGCCGAGACCGTGCTGCGGGCTTCGGGGGTGCGGCGGGTGCCCTGGGCCATGGCCCTCATCGCCATGCTGGTCGGGATCCCCCTGTTCTTCGAGATCGGCGTCGTCCTCCTCCTGCCCATCATCTTCACCATGGCCCGCCAGGTCGAGGCAACCCGTGAAGCCGCCGGCCGCAGCGGTCCGGGGGCCATGGCGCTCGGCGCGGCCACGTCGAGCTACCTGCTGGTGGGCATCCCCGCGCTGGCCGGCCTGTCCGTGCTCCACGGCCTGGTTCCCCCCCACCCCGGCCCCCTGACCGCCATCAACGCCCTCGGAGCCAGCCTCGGAACCACACTGTTCTACGGCCTCGTCATCGCTGTTCCGACCGTCATCATCGCCGGTCCACTTTTCGGCACCTGGATCGCCCGGCGCGTGCATCCCGAGCCTTCGGAAGAGCTGTTGGAGACCATCGCGACCGAACGGAAGTACGAGAACCCGCCGAGCTTCCCGCTCACCCTTTTCACCATCCTGCTGCCGGTTGCCCTGATGCTGATCCGGACCGTGGTCGACGTCGTGCGCCAGAAGCCGAGCACGGTGAAGAGCGTGGCCGACTTCATCGGCGACCCGGTCGTCGCCCTTTTGGTGGCGGTGTTCTTCGCCATGTGGGCGTTCGGGTTCGCCCGCGGCTTGGACAAATCGAAAGTGAGCCAGTTTGTGGGGGCCGCCCTTGCTCCCGCGGCCGGGATCCTGCTCATCATCGGGGCCGGCGGTGGGTTCAAGCAGGTACTGGTGGACTCGGGGATCGGCAGCGCCATCGCCAAGGCGGCAGAGCACACCGGCCTCTCGGTGCTCGTCGTGGCGTGGTTGGTCGCCGTGCTGATCCGGTTGGCCACCGGCTCGGCCACCGTTGCCACGGTGACCGCGGCGGGCATCGTGGTGCCGCTGGTGACGGCCCACCCGGGAACCAACCGGCCCCTCGTCGCCCTGGCCGTCGGGTGCGGCTCGCTGTTCTTCTCGCATGTCAATGATGCCGGCTTCTGGCTGGTAAAAGAGTTCTTCGGCATGACGGTCCGTCAGACGATCGAGAGCTGGTCGGTGATGGAGACGATCGTCTCTGTGGTGGGCTTCCTCCTGGTTCTGGCGCTCAGCACCGTGGTATGACCGCCGGCGGACCGGTGGTCATCGGCGTTGACGTCGGAACGACGAGCACCAAGATCGTCGCCTACGACGCCTCCGGGGCCCGACAGGCAAACGCCGAGCGTGCCTACCCCCTCGACGAACCCCGACCGGGCTACGCGGTCCAGGACCCAGAGGTGGTGCTGGACGCGGTCCTCGACGGACTGGCCGAGGCGGCCGCCTCCCTCCGGCAGCGGAACGTGGAGATCGCCGGCGTGGCGTTCAGTTCCGCCATGCACAGCCTGATCGGGCTGGACGCGCGGGGGGTGCCCCTGACCCCGTCGATCACCTGGGCCGACCTCCGCGCTATCGACCAGGCGGAGCGGCTGCGGCGCGATCCCGCCGGGCGCGACCTTCACTCCCACACCGGCACGCCGATCCATCCCATGTCGCCCCTCATGAAGCTGATCTGGTTCCGGGAGAAGGAGCCGGCGACCGCCGCCGCGGCCCGGCGCTGGGTGGGCATCAAGGAGTATGTGGTGGAGCAGATGACCGGCGAGTCCGTGGTCGACCGGTCCATCGCCTCGGCCACCGGACTGCTCGACATCGAAACCGCCACCTGGTGGCCGCCGGCGTTGCACGCCGCAGGCGTCACCGACGACCAGTTCCCGACGGTCGTCCCGACCGACCACCGGCTGCCCCTGAAGGATGCGGTGGCCTCGCGCCTCGACCTCGGGGGTACTCCACTGATTGTGGGAGCGGGCGACGGGCCGCTGGCCAACCTGGGAGCGGGGGCGATCCGTCCCGGGGTGGCGGCCTGCTCGGTGGGCACCAGTGGCGCCATCCGGGTGATGGTCGAGGACCCCGGCGTCGACGCCCATGGGCGGGTCTTCTGCTATCAGCTGACCGAGGGCCGCTGGGCGGTGGGAGGAGCCATCAGCAACGGGGGCGTGGTGTTGGAATGGGCCGGTTCCGCCTTGGCGCCCGACGTACCGGGCGCCGACAAGGAGCGCCTGATTGCCCTGGCGGCGCAGGCGCCCCCGGGCTCGGATGGGTTGCTGATGCTGCCCTACCTGATCAGCGAACGGGCCCCGCACTGGAGCCCCATCGCCCGGGGCGCCTACATCGGCCTCACCCGGGCCCACCGCCGCCCTCACCTCATCCGCGCCGCCCTGGAGGGCGTGTGCCAGCAACTGGCCCTCGTGCTCGAGGCCGTGCGCCAGTCCGGCTACCAGATCGGCGAGATCCGGGCGACCGGCGGCTTCCTCCGCGACCATTTCGCCCGCAGCCTCCTCACCGACGTCTTCGGCTCCGACGTCAGCTTTACCGCCGCGACCGATGGCTCAGCCTTCGGCGCCGCCCTTCTCGGAATGCGAGCCCTTGGCCTCATCGAAACCCTTGACGTGGCCGCCGACCTCGTCCCGATTGTCGAAACGATCCGCCCCGACCCCGACCGCGCCGCCGTCTATCGCCGGCAGCGCAGTGTCTTCGACGGGCTCTTCGAAACCCTCGCCCCGACGTTCCGCGCCCTGTACGACATGGGCTAGGCGCCCCGCCCGGTTTCTTGCTGTAACTCGTCGATTCGCTTCGACGCCTCGGCCTTGGTCAGCTCGTCGGGCGCAGGCTCCCCGGCCTCGCGGGCCAGCGTCTGCAGATAGGAAGCCTGGGGGCCCGTCATCGGCTCGTCACCGGTGACCCAGTCCTCCGGGTCCTTGGCGGCGTCGGAATTCAGATTGGCATCGGTCATGGTCGGTTCTTTCCCGGCAGGGCTCGCACCCAAACAGGTGTTCGTGAGCGACAGTGCAGTGCGACGCACGGGCGGGCCGCCACCCAGCAGCCCGGAAACGTCCCGTCATCGCTCAGCACCAGCGCGTCGAGCGCCTCGCCGTCGGCGCCCGTCGTGTCGGCGACGTAGCCGTAGTCGGCGGGGAACACCGTCGCCGAGTAGAGCCGCCGATCCAACCGCAGGCCGCCGCGGTCGGGGTCCCACTCGTACTTGGCCCGGCTGCCCTTCGGCGTATCGATGAACACGTCGATTGCATCGTCCGCCATCGCTCCCTGCCTCTCAGGAACCTGCTCGATTATCCAGGGCAAGCCATTTGCAACTACAGGCTCAACCGGCGTCCCTACGCGCCGGCAATGGAAGTTGTGCCAGCCGTTCGATCAGGGGGGCCGCCGCCTCCAACCGCTTCAGTTCCGAAGGGGTGAACCCCGAAGCCAGGGCATGGGCCAAGGCATGGGCGCGGGCGTCTCGACGGCTGCGGAGCTTCTCCCGCCCGGCCTCGGTGACCGACAGGTAGGCCTGACGACCGTCGGCGGGATCCGGGCGGCGCTCGATCAGGCCACGGCGCTCCAGTGCGTTGACCGTGGCGCCCATCGATTGCGTGCTGATCTGCTCGAGTTTGGCCAATGCCGTCACCGTCGTCGCCCCGCCTCGATCCAAGCGGGCCAACGCCGAGGTCTCGGACAACGTCAACCCCTCGTCGGCGTTCAGTTGGCGAAGTTGCCGCACGAGCAGGCCGACGCCCACCAGGAGCTCCCTCGCAACCTGCTCGACGTCGACCTCGTCTCGTCCCATATACTAAGGCATCCTACCAAGGTTGTCCTTGGCTACTGGCGCCGGCGTGAATGACGACCTGGGGGTGGGAAAATGTTCCCCGGTACCGTCCACGCCCCGGTTCTGGCGCCCCATTCGTGGGAAGGAATGAGCCGTGCTCAGTTTCATCCTCCTCCTCGTCATCTTGTGGATCGTTCTCGCCGTCATCGGGGCGATCATCCACGGCCTGATCTGGCTCACCATCCTCGCAGTCGTGCTGTTCATGGCCACGCTCGTTTTCAGCGGGACCCGCCTTCGCGGACGCGGCTCGCGCCGCTGAGCGGCGTGGGCCGGACTACCTGGCGGCACAACCGGTTTACCGCTCAACCGCCAGCGTGACGGTTGGCCAGCAGCCAATGCGGCTCGATGATGACCAGCGCCGGCTCCACCAACTTGTATTCGACCGCGGCGTGACCACACCCGCCGGGCCGACGAAGCAGGCGCCCGCGTCGTCGAAATACGCGCTCGCCTGAGGATCGCGGGGCGCGATGATCGCGATTATCGAGATGAACGACACTGTTTCCAAGGAGGTCGCATGCCCGATCGCCCCAACCCGACCACCACCGACGCCGGTATCCCGGTATCGACCGACGAGTTCTCGCTCACGGTTGGCCCCGACGGCCCGATCCTGCTGCAGGACCACTACCTCATCGAGCAGATGGCCAACTTCAACCGAGAGCGGATCCCGGAGCGCCAGCCCCATGCCAAGGGCGCCGGCGCCTTCGGCCACTTCGAGGTAACGAGCGACGTTAGCCGCTACACCAAGGCGGCGGTGTTCCAGCCCGGCGCGAAGACGGACACGCTGATCCGCTTCTCGACTGTGGCCGGCGAGCGCGGCAGCCCGGACACGTGGCGCGACCCGCGTGGGTTCGCGCTGAAGTTCTACACGTCCGAGGGCAACTACGACATGGTCGGCAACAACACGCCCGTGTTCTTCGTGCGGGACCCGATGAAGTTCCAGCACTTCATCCGGTCCCAGAAGCGCCGCGCCGACTCCGACCTGCGCGACAACGACATGCAGTGGGACTTCTGGACGCTCTCGCCCGAGTCGGCCCACCAGGTGACCTACCTGATGGGCGACCGGGGCATCCCCAAGTCGTGGCGCCACATGAACGGCTACTCCAGCCACACCTACCTGTGGGTCAACGCCGCGGGTGAGCGGTTCTGGGTCAAGTACCACTTCAAGACCGATCAGGGCATCGACTTCCTCAGCCAGGAAGAGGCCGACCGCCTCGCCGGCGTCGACGGCGACTACCACCGGCGGGATCTGTTCGACGCCATCCAGCGAGGCGACTACCCGAGCTGGACGCTGCGCATGCAGATCATGCCCTTCGAGGAAGCGAAGACCTACCGCTTCAACCCCTTCGACCTCACCAAGGTGTGGCCGCACGGGGACTACCCGTTGCACGAGGTCGGCAGGCTGACGCTGGACCGCAACCCCACCGACTTCCACACCGAGATCGAGCAGGCTGCCTTCGAGCCCAACAACCTTGTGCCCGGGATCGGCGTGAGCCCCGACAAGATGCTGCTGGCACGGGTGTTCTCCTACGCCGACGCCCACCGGGCCCGGATGGGGGTCAACTACAAGCAGATCCCGGTGAACGCCCCGAAGGTGCCCGTGCACAGCTACAGCAAGGACGGGGCCATGCGGGTGCGAAACGTGTCCGACCCGGTGTACGCGCCGAACTCCAAGGGCGGGCCGGCGGCCGACCCGGTGCGCTACCCGTACGCGGAGGGATGGCAGGCCGACGGCGAGCTGGTCCACGCCGCCTACACCCTTCGGCAGGACGACGACGACTGGGGCCAGGCGGGCACGCTGGTGCGCGAAGTGATGGACGACGCCCAGCGCGACCGACTCGTCTCCAATGTCATCGGCCATCTCCGCCAAGGCGTCTCCGAGCCCGTGCTCGAGCGGGCCTTCGCCTACTGGCGCAACGTCGACAAAGAGGTCGGTGACCGCATCGCCAGCGCCTTCGATGACGTTGGCGGGTTCCGGGCTGCCCCACAGGACCGCGCGCCTCGATGAGGTTGCGGCGAATGCGCTCGGCGCCGTTGAGCGCCGGAATCGACATTTGAACGACGGCGGCGTCGAGGAGGCGCCGCCCAGGAAGGCCAGGGCAAGTCCTGGATCTCGCTGGTTGGCACGTCGTTCGTCCGCAGTCGCGCGGTCGTCGTCACCGTCGCCGCCCAGCACCGGGTCCGAGGCGACCGCATCGACAACAGCGGCAACGACACCCTGAGCTACCAGTCCAAACTTCGCCACCTTGGCGGCGGCCGCCGCCACGCCGGCGGCCGCGTCCGCTCCTCGTCGCCGACCGCGACGTGCGCATCATTAACGAAGACGACGACCTACTCGCCGAATTCACCATCAACCCCACCAAGGGCCAACCCGCCGTCAGTTCAATCGAGGTTCGCGGTTGCGCCGACCGGCGACGGGCTAATTCTGAACCGCGGTGCTCGGTTGGAAGGCCCCACCAGCATAGGTCCAGGTAGTTGTGGCACGGATACTTGGACAGCAAGTGCCGTCGTTGGGCCCGTACCACAGTTCATGCACAGAAATGCGCCCGGGTTGAATAATCGTCCGGTTCGGCGAACCGTCGAGATAGGGAACGTGGCCGACCTTTGCCTGGTCTTGCAGCGGTTGCTGGGCAGTCAGACTTCCGATCACCTGGAGGGAACCTGTTGCTGTCGAGTAGACGACCAAGGAGTTCTTCAACTGGCCGTCAGCGGTACCCCCGGTATTGGTGCACCAGACATTGAGCGCAGATTCATCCTCACCAGCTCCGGTCAGGGCGCCATACACCACATTGCCGGCCGAAACGGTGACGCTCGCTGTGCCCGCCTTGAGAGTCGCGGGGGCGGCAATGGTGGCTTTTCCGGCGTGCAAGCGGATCGGCTGCGAGGCGTTGCAAACCGAACCAGGCACGGCCACATTGCCCCACGCTATGGACCGAATTCCGAGGGCGGCGACGGCGGTCGTAGTAGCGGCCGGGACGGACGAAGTGGTCGTCGCCTTTGCCGTCGTGGGCGTACTGGTGGTCGGTGCCCCCGTTGTTTGTCGGTTGGCTGGGCTGCCCGTTGTTTGTGGGTTGGCTGGGCTGCCCGCTTTGGCTTTCGACGAACAGGCAGTCATTCCTACCACCAAGACCCCCACCGCCACGACGATCCGATACTTCACTACAAGGTCCTCCGGTTGTAGGCGCTTGAATAGGTTGACGCCGGCGTCGGCGTGGTTGTTCCCGGCGACCTGGCGACTAACCGTTCGGATAGATTTCCGACTTTTGTCAGGAATCGGATGTCGGGCCGGGAGCGTCGCGTGGCGGTCCGAATGCCGTGGCAGGGCCATCCGGTCGAAAGTGACTGCCCCGTCCGATCCACATTCCTACCGGGGCGCTCGTGACCCCTGAACCGCCCGTGTATGAAGGTTCAGCGTTCCTCGAGGTCGTGCAAGTCGTCAACCGCCGAGCGGTCGGCGACACCCATGCCGACCGACGGCGCCGCGATCGAGACCTCGGCCTGTGAGGACTTCGCCCACAGAGGCCCCCCGATCCCGTTCACTCCCGGTTTCCAGGGGTAGTGGGCTGCGTCTGACGTTAGGACTCGCTTGCCGCCAACCGGTGCAGCTCGGGTAGCGCATCGAGGTCCTTGGGCCTATTCGCCCACTGTTTTGAGGCGATGATCTCGGCCAGACCAGCAACTCGCAGCACGAGCCCGGCGCGATTGACGGTGTTGGC
>DATARN010000098.1:0-3279 GCA_036264135.1 Acidimicrobiales bacterium | reverse complement strand
TTGCTCCATGCCCGACGCCACGGGAACCAGTCCGCCCCGGAGCAGGTCGTCGGCGATCTCCAGCTGTTCGTACCCCGGCCGGATCCCGGCCTCGTCAGGCATCACCCACATCTGGATGAAGTGCACCGGTTGGTCGTGCTCAGGTGACGATCTCCATGTCGCGGTGCGGATGGGTATCGAACCCGGTCCCCGGCATGACGCGGTCGTCGTTGTTGACCAGCAGCATCCCGTGGTGGGTATTCGCCGGGTCGTGGTGGTGACCGAACGAGAAGGAGTGCTTCGAGTCCAGCCAGCCGAGCCGGGTCGCCGATCGGTTCTCGGCCCGCCGCACGTCGACTTCGGGGGTGATCAATGAGCTCGGCATATTTTGTTGAACCGTCAACTACACAACTGGTATTCCCGCCCCTGGCGGGTCTGCTGTACTCGGGAAGTGGAAATCAGCTGGGATGATTTTGCCAAGGTCGACATCCGTGTCGGGCGGATCGTAGCGGTGGACGACTTCCCTGAGGCCCGCCGCCCGGCGTGGAAGCTGCGCATCGACTTCGGGCCCGAGATCGGCGTCAAGCGCTCCTCGGCCCAGGTCACCAACTACGCCCGCGAGGAGCTCCTCGACCGCCTGGTGCTGGCGGTCGTGAACTTCCCCCCGCGTCAGATCGGACCGGTGCGATCCGAGGTCCTCACCCTCGGCACATACCGGGAATCGACCGTCGTGCTGGCGGCGCCCGGCCCGGGCGCCCAGCCCGGTGACCGTCTGGGCTGACAAATCTCAGCCGCTTCTGAGGTTCCCCGAAGCGCACCCTCAGGAAGCCATGCCAAGGTTCGGGCCATGAAGAACCTCAAGTGGCTGGCCGGCGGGATCATCGTGGTGGTCGTCGTCGTCATCGGCGGGATCTTCGCCATCCACAAGATCGAGGGGGGAACGGCCAAGCCCCTCACCCTCTCTACGGTGACGACCACCGCCCCGGCCGACGGCAGCTCGACCACCGCCGCCGCCTCCTCGGGGACCCCGGTGGCGGTCGACGGGACCTGGAAGGTGGCCAGCGGCTCGCAGGCCGGTTACCGGATCAAGGAGACCCTCTTCGGGGTGTCGAACACCGCCGTCGGCCGTACCACGGCGGTGAGCGGGACGATCACCATTTCCGGCACCACGGTGAATGCCGGAAGTCTCTCCGTCGACCTGACCAAGGTCACCAGCGACCGCTCGCAGCGCGACAGCCAGTTCCAGTCCCGCATCATGGACACGTCGAGCTTCCCGACGGCCACCTTCGTCCTCACCCAGCCCATCGCCCTGCCCACCCTGCCGGCCAACGGCGTGGCGATCACCGCCACCGCCACCGGCAAGCTGACGATCCACGGGACGACCAAGACCGTCACCTTCCCGGTGTCCGCCCAGCGGAGCAGCGCAACGATCCAGGTGAACGGCTCCATCCCCATCACCTTCTCGGACTACAACATCTCCAATCCGAGCGGCGGTCCGGCGACGACCGGTGACACCGGCACCATGGAGTTCCTGGTCAACTTCACCCACGCCTGACCCACGTCGTCCGCAGGGTCGTTAGGGGCTGTTGGTGAATCCCGGGCCGGGGCGGCTGCCGTCGCTTCCCTCCAGCCAGGCGAAGACGGCCCGCCGGGAGAATCGCCACTGCAATCCGAACCGCCGGCCCGGCAATTCCCCTTGGGCCGCCCGGGCCAGCACGGTGGCCTCATCGATGCGCAGCAGGGCCGCCAGCTCGGCGAGGGTCAAGACCTGGTCATCACTGATGTCGTAGTCGTGCACGGTGATCCCGGCCGGCCGGTGCGGGAGGGCGTCCAGATGCTCGGAGATCAAGTCGCTCACCAGGTCCTGTTTGGGCCGGTGCAACGACCGGGCCCGGTCGTCGAGCTGACGCGCCTGGGCGGAAGGGATCCGGACGTACAGGGCGACTCGCTCCTCACTCACCCGCCCATCATACCACCCTGCTATCTCACTAGCTATCTTGATATCTCGGCTTCGACGTCTTCCATACCTTCGACCACCTGGGCGCCGAGTTCTCGGCCTTCGCCCCCCTCGTGGCGGTCGCCGGCGTCACCCGGCGGCTGCGGCTGTGCCCGCTGGTGCTCAACAACGACTTCCACCATCCCGCGCGTTGCTCTGCTCGCCTGCCGCCGGGGTGGGGCATCAGCTACTTCAGCGAGCGCGACATCGACGCCTTCGCCCCGGTGATCGAGCGCCTCCGCCCGCGCCGTCACGGCCCGGGCACCAGGCGCAGGTAGGGGAGGAGTTTGGCCCGCATGTCGGGCGTGATGCGGCGGGGCCGGCCGGTGGCGGCGGACACGAACAGCCCCCGCTGCCGGGCGACGGCGGCCAGGCGGGAGCCGGAGTGGATCAGGAACTCGATCGTCGCCGACGCCGCCCGCAGCTCGACAAACTCGAGCGAAATACGGACGGGATCGCCCAGCTTGAGCGCTACCCGGTAGGTGATCTCGGTGTGGGTCAGGATCGGCACCAGGTCAATACGCATCAGCTCGTCGACCGGTAACCCGGCGTCGGCGAGCAGTCGGAGGCGGCCGATCTCCAGCCACCGGATGTAGGTGATGTTGCTGACGTGGCCGGCGAAATCGATGTCGAAGGTGTAGATCTCCACGTCGAAGTCCAGGCGGCGGCTCATCCGGCCAACCTAGGTGGCGGTCCCATTGGCAGCCGCTCCTCCGCGCCGGGGTTACGCCCGCGCGTCATGGGGTAGGGCGCGCGGCATGCGCAAGCGGAGCGACAACGGAAACACGCGCGTCGCCGAACGGCTCAGCGAGACCGTGCGGCGGCAGGATGCCGAGTACAAGGCCGGCGCCGAACGACCGCTCGGCGGCTATCTCGGCCTGTTGTCCACCTATGGCGCCTTTGTCGGCGCCGGCGCCATCGCCCTGCGGCGCCACGGCCTGCCCGACTCGTTGAGCTGGTCCGACGTCGCCCTGATCTCGGTGGCCACCCACAAGCTCAGCCGCCTCCTGGCCAAGGACCCGGTGACCAGCCCGTTCCGGGCGCCGTTCACCCGCTTCCAGGGGCCGGCGGGCGAGGGGGAGTTGAACGAGGAGGTCCGCGCGTCCGGCGCGGCGCACGCCGTGGGGGAACTGGTCACGTGCCCGTTCTGCCTCGGCCAGTGGGTCGCCACCGGCTTCATCTTCGGCCTGGTGCTGGCGCCTCGGGCCACCCGCCTGGCGGCGACGGTGTTCACCGCCCTGACCGCATCCGACTTCCTGCAGCTGGCCTACGCCGGCGCCATCCACGGCGTGGAAGGCTGACCG
>DATARN010000071.1:0-15787 GCA_036264135.1 Acidimicrobiales bacterium | reverse complement strand
GCGCTCGGCAGCAGGTACTCCGACATGGCACCGGCGGTGGTGACCCGGCCGATCGCATTGACTCCCGGCTCCGTGAACCAGAGGGCATGGTCAGGGCCCAGGGTGACCAGGCTGGGATCGCCATGGGAGCGGGAGATCGGGAACTCGGACACGGCCCCAGCGGGCGTGATCTTCCCGATGCGATTGCCGGTGTTCTCCGCAAACCACAGGTTGCCATCGGGGCCCGCAACGATGCCTTGCGGTGCGCTCATCGCTGTGGGTAGCACAAACGGCGTGGCCGGCGAACCCGACGCCGCCACTCGGACCACGGCGTTGGCTCCCGGCTCGGTGAGCCACAGGTTGTTGTCCGGACCGGCGGTCACAACATCGGACGGCCCGGTGGGATCGGTGGCCGCGCCCGCGACCGGAAACTGCGAGATGTCACCGGCGGGAGTGATGCGGGCGATGCCCGCCGCCGGGCCACCCTGAGAGAACCACAGGTTGCCATCGGGGCCCGCCACGATTTCCTCTGGATGGGCGCCGGCATGGGGGTAGGCGTACTCGGTGATGGACCCGTCGACGCCGATGCGGGCGATCTTCACCTTGGCATACTCGGTGAACCAGACCGCGCCGTCCGGTCCCGACGTGATGCCCCGCGGGCCGCTCAGCGAGGTGGGAATCGGGTATTGCTTTATGATCCCCCCTGGGGTGATGCGCCCGATCATGTTGGCGGAGAACTCCGTGAACCATAGGTTTCCGTCCGGCCCGGCCGTAATTCCATAGGGTGCACTGGCTGGCTGTGGAAGATAGAAGAGGCTGATGCAGCCGCCTGATGGGGTAATCCGGCCGACTGCGTTGGCGTCCGCCTCCACGAACCAGATGTTGCCGTCGCGACCCGCTGCGATCCCCCCCAGGCCGGCCCCCTGGAGGGCGGCGGACGAAGGCGGCGATACGCATTTCGGCTTGGCGGGACCTGAAGAGCCGATGGCCGGTGTGGAGCTACCGCATCCTGCGGTCAGTGCCAACAGCGCGCCGAGGACGACACGCCTGCGTGGGCGACGGCTGGGCAGTTCGGGAGAAAACCGTCTCACGGCGAGCCTCATTTCCGTCCGTAAAGCCGCCCCGGCGCCTTGTCTGACTGGGACGATTCCGCGCGCCTCGAAGAATGACACAGATCGTCCACCGGCGCCAGCGCATTTGGTGGTGCGTCTCGGCGCGACGTGCCCGCAGCCTCACGCCGCAGAATTATTCAGATGACGGTCCTAAAGGTTTGCGATAATCTGCCCACACAGGCGAGCTGCGGAGGCGCTTTATGGGTGCCGCGATTCAGACGTGCCGACGGGATGCCACGCCGACCGCGCTGGCGTGTGCCAAATGTGACACTCCCATCTGTCCAAAATGTTGTGTGCGCACGGAGGTCGGGCTGCGCTGCCCGGCGTGCGCCCAAACGGCCGGTGTCCGGGTGCGGGGCGCAAGGCGTTGGCCGGCGGTAGCCGCTGTCATCGCGGCCATGGCGGTAGTCGCCCTTGTGCTCCTCAGAGTCGCCGGACGGAACGAGGCGCCGGCGCCGACCACCGCGTCAACCCTCGCCGGGTTGGCGCCCGTCCGATATCACACGCTGACCCGGACGGATCTCCGGTACTCGCTCGACGTACCCGAGAGCTGGACAGCCGCACCTGATAACTCGGGTTCGACCACCTCCTACGCCGCCTCTCCGCCCAGCCTCGGTTCGGTCCGCGTCAGCCTCGGTCGGGATGATTCCCCGCTACCGGCCCACGTGCAAGCACTCATCGATGCGCTCCGCCAGCAGGGCGGGGTCAATTTCGTCCAGACCTCCCTTGACATCAGCGGGTTGGCGGCCATCCGGCTCGACTACCGGTTCCCGGCCACCCCAAGCCCCGGTGCGCCGATGACCGCGCACACCTCCTATCTCGTGAAGAGGGATTCGCTCACCGTCGTCAGCTTCCAACTCGCAACAAATAGCCCGGCCGCCCAGGGAGCGGTGTTCTCACATATGGCGTCGAGCTTCCAGATCCTCTAAGACCTATCAGGCACGCACCCACGGCCGCCGATCGGTCACGGGTTCCGGTCTCCTTGGTCTCGTAGCCTGGGTCCATGCCGGAGCGATTCAAACGATGGGCGCTCGCCTCTCTCGCCGCTCTGGTGCTCGCGTCCTGCCGGAATCTCCAGGACGGGAGGGCCTCCGCGCCCCTTTCGGCGCCGGCGACGAACCCGGCCGGGACTGCCGGCGCCTCGTCGGTGGCGGCTTCCCGTCAGGCCGCCAGCCTCGGCGTAACGGAAGGCAACTTTTCGATCAGCCCCACGAGCGGCAGCGTCGCCGCGGGCAGGATAACCGTCACCATAAACAACGTCGGTCCGTCCCCTCACCAGCTTCTCGCATACCGAACAAACCTGCCCGAGGATCGCCTTCCCATAGACGCCCAAGGCCGGGTGAGCGACGTCTCCCTTCCCAAGGTGCTTGACACCAATGGCTACCTGCACCCGGGCACCCAACGTCAACTCACCGTCGCGCTGGGCCCCGGCCGCTATGTGTTGATATGCAATCTCGCCGGTCACTACCAGGCCGGAATGCACACCGTTCTTACCGTGAAATAGCACCCCGGATTGAATCGGCGAGCACGACGTCTCGACCACCTCCAACCGGTGGGCGAACTCACCCCGTGCAGAAACCCCTTGACAGGAAACCAAATGGTTTCCTATAGTTGAGGCGTGGAACGGGTCTTTAAGGCGCTCGCCGACCCAACTCGGCGGGAACTCCTCGACGCGCTGTTCCGCCAAGACGGGCAGACCCTCGTCAGCCTGACCGCGCGATTCGACATGACACGCATCGCGGTGGCGAAACATCTGGGCGTCTTGGAAGAAGCAGGACTGGTGGTCACGAAGCGGCAAGGCCGAGAGAAGTTCCATTTTCTCAACGTCGTGCCCATCCGGATGATTCACGACCGCTGGATCGACAAGTACCGCGAGCGTTGGTCGGCAGGCCTGATCGGTCTGCGCGACGAGTTGGAGGCAACCATGGAAAAGGTCTACGAGATCTACATCCGCACCACACCCGAGCGGCTGTGGCACGCCATCACCAGCCCCGAAACCCGGGCCCGGTTCCAGTTCGGGTGCCGCATCGACTCGGACTGGGCGGGCGGATCCAGCTACGAGATCACCCACCCGAACACGCCAGATCGAGTCCTCGGCGACGGGACCAACATCGAAGTCGACCCTCCCCGCAAGCTCGTCCAGGCCTTCCACGCCCATTGGGACGACGCCTCAGAGGCCCACGGCCCCAGCCGCGTGACCTGGGAGATCGAACCCGTCGGCGATTCCTGCCGGCTGGTCGTCACCCACGACGAGCTGGCAGCCGACGCCCCCGAGACCCTCTACGGCGGCTGGCCGATGATGCTTTCGGGCCTTAAGACCTACCTCGAGACCGGAACCACCCTCACCACACCAGGGTCGCTCGCCTATGCGGCCCCCAGAATGGAGCAACCATGAACGGCATCATTGACGTTGCCAGTGTCAGCGTCGCCGTCGCCAACCAGGCCGACGGGCTGGCGTTCTTCACCGCCAAGCTCGGCTTCGAGATCCGCCGGGACACCGGCATCGGAGGCACGTTCCGCTGGGTGACGGTCGCCGCCCCCGGCGCCGCGGTCGAGGTCGCCCTCCAACAGGACCCTGAGCGCGTCGGTCAAGAGACCGGCATCCGCTTCGCCACCCCCGACGCCCAAGCCGAACACCAGCACCTCGCCGAGCAAGGCGTCGCGGTGGAAGAACTGCTGCGCTGCCCCGGCGTCCCACCGATGTTCAAGTTCCGCGACCCCGACGGCAACACCTTCACCATCATCGAGACATCATGAGCCGGCTCGACAAGGCGTTCAGTGCCCGGCGCACCCACGAGACTTGACAACGAACTCGGCGACCTCCATGCTTTACCTATGAAGATAGATAAGCCGATGAGCGAGGCCGGTGAGGACTCCCCCATTGAATTCCGTCTCAATCCGAGCTCTGGGGTGCCGACGTACCTGCAGATCGTCCAGCAGGTCGAGCAGGCGCTGCGGCTCGGCTATCTCGTCACCGGGGACCGGCTCCCCAAGGTCAAGGAGGTGGTCGCCTCCCTGGCCGTCAACCCGAACACGGTGCTCAAGGCCTACCGGGAGCTGGAGCACAAGGGACTGGCCGCCGGACGCCCCGGTCAGGGCACCTTCATCGAGGGCACGCTCGAGGTCGTACCCCTCAAGGACCTCCAGGCGCTGCAGCGCGGGTTGACCCGGTGGCTGGCCGAGGCCATCCAGGCCGGTCTGGACGACGAGGGGATCGCCGCCCTTGTCGCCACCGCCCTTCATGATCTGCGCCAAGGAGAAAGCGGGGCGAAGGCGTCATGAACGCCATAGAGACGTACCGCCTGGGCAAGCGCTACGGGCGAACTTGGGCGCTGCACGACTGCACGGTGGCCATCCCCGGTGGACGGGTGGTCGCACTGGTCGGCCCCAACGGGGCGGGTAAGACCACGCTGTTGCAGCTGGCCGTCGGGCTGATCGGCCAGACCTGTGGGGAGATTGCAGTGCTCGGCGGCCTGGCGCCCGGCACGCCCGAAGCCCTCGACGGCGTCGCCTTCGTCGCCCAGGACACCCCGCTGTACAAGTCCCTGAGCGTCGGCGACACGCTGCGGCTGGTCTCCAACCTGGCCAACACCTGGGATGGAGCCCACGCCCGGGCTCGCCTCGATGCCTTGAATATCCCGCTCCGCCGCAAGGTGGGCCAGCTTTCCGGCGGCCAGCAGGCCCAGGTCGCCCTGGCGGTCGCGCTGGCTCGCCATCCCCGACTGCTGATCTTGGATGAGCCGGTCGCTGAACTCGATCCGCTGGCCCGCCACGACTTCATGTCCATCCTTATGGAGGCGGTTGCCGCCGAGGGTGTGTCGGTTGTGTTCTCCTCCCATGTGCTGTCCGAGCTGGAACGGGTCTGCGACTACCTGATCCTGCTTTCCCACGGCAGCGTGCAGCTGGCCGACGGCACCGACGAACTTCTCGCCGCACACCGGGTCCTCACCGGGCCGGTGGACGAGGCCGACGCCGTCGGCGCGGTGCTGCCCGTGGTCTACGAGCGGCGCGCCGGCCGGCAGGCCCGCCTGCTCGTTCGAACCACCAACCATCTCACTGTTCCTGCCGGATGGCAGGTCGACGCCAGCAACCTGGAAGAAATCGTGTTGAGTTACCTGCGCTCGCCCGACGCCAGTGCGCTACCCGGACCGGACCCGACTCGCAGCGCCACCTCGACGGCGGTGATCGCGTGACCTCGACCGCTTTTACGCCGAGACGAGCCCGGCCAGGTGGCCCCGCCGTGCGAGGCCTGACGTGGGTGGCCTGGCGCCAACACCGCCTGGCTCTCGCCGGCGTGCTGGTGGTCCTCGGTGGCGTGAGTCTGTTCATGGTGGTCAACGGCCTGGCCATGCGCCACGCCTACACCAGCCTGGGTCTGAACAGCTGCGGCGCACTCGACAGTCCCAGCTGTGCCAGCCAGGTCGTTATCTTCCAGCAGGGCTACGGCAGTTGGGCCGACCACCTGCCGCATCTCTTGATGTTCCTTCCGGGACTGATCGGCGTGTTCGTCGGCGCCCCGCTGGTGGCCCGCGAGTTGGAGTCGGGCACCTTCCGGTTTGCTTGGACCCAAGGCCGCAGTCGGGTGCAGTGGATCGTCACCAAACTGGCTCTGCTCGGGGTGGGTCTCACCGCCATGGCGCTGGCATTTTCGGCCCTGTTCACCTGGTGGTATGGGCCGTTCGACGCCATTTCTGGCCGGATGACGCCCTATGGCGCCTACGAGGTCTCGGGCCTCGTCTTCGCGGCGCATACCCTCTTCGGCTTCGCTCTCGGCGCGCTGCTGGGCCTGCTTATCCGCCGCACGGTGCCCGCCATGGCCGCCACCGGAGCCGCCTGGGTGGCGGTCGTGTTGTCCTCCATGATCTATTTGCGGCCCCTGCTCCGTCAGCCAATCACCGTCCTCGGTGCACTGGCAAAAGGAGCGAATAGCGGCACGGTGCCCTTCAATGCTGACGTGGTCGGCCACTGGGTCCAGGACGCCACTGGCCAGCACGTCAGCTCCCAACAGCTGTTCGGTCAGGCAACCGTGGCCTCTGGCGGGTCGCCGTCCCCGCAGCAGTATCAGGCCTATTTGACCCAGCATCACTACAGCCAATGGGTCTCCTACCGGCCCGACGTCTGGTTCCGGCACTTCCAGAACCTCGAAGCCTCCGCCTTCGCCGTCGTCGCCGTGCTGCTCGCCGTCGCCGCCGTGCTCCTGCTGCGCCGCCGAACCGTCTGACTGAACAATACTGACGGCGGACGTTCACGCGAAGGAGGAGGAGCTGGCGATGAAGTACGTCATGCTGATCTACCAAGGCACGGCCCTCGAGACCCAGGCCTCGCTCCCTGAAGCGGAACAGAAGCAGGTCTACGCCGACTACGCAGCCATAAATCAGACGCCCGGCGTCACCCCCGGCCTGCCCATGGGCCTGCCCCAGAACGCGACCACGGTGCGCGTCGAGGGCGGCCAGACCGTGACGGCCGTCGGTCCATTCGCCGGGCCGCGAGAAGCCGTCGGCGGGTGGTTCATCCTCGAGGCGGACGACCTGGACGCGGCCATCGAGGTGGCCGCTCGCGTCCCGGCGGCCCGTTACGGCGGTGCCGTCGAGATTCGACCCTCTGAGGTCTACTGGTAGATACCTTCCACCACGAGACAGGAGATGCTGGCCGTTGCTGAGCGAAACAGTGAGCGCAAGCATCACAATCAAGGCGTCGGCCGAGGCCATCTTTGCCGCCCTCGCCGACCCGGTGAGACATGCGGCGATTGACGGCACGGGGTGGGTCCGCGATCCTCTCGACCGCGAACGCCTGACGGCGCCGGGGCAAATCTTCCGCATGGCGATGTACCACGCCGGCCATCCAAATGGGAACTACGAGATGGCCAACCGGGTGCAGGTCTTCGATCCACCCCATGCCATCTCCTGGGAGCCAGGAAGCGATCTAGGTGACGGCGACATCCGCTTCTGGGGCTGGATCTGGCGTTACGACCTGGCGCCGCGCAGCCAGTCCGAGACCGAGGTCACCCTCTCATACGATTGGTCGGCGGTACCCGAGGACGTGCGTCAGACCGGGCCAACGTTCCCACCATTTCCGGCCGATCATCTGGACAACTCGTTGGCCCGCCTCGCCGAACTGGTTGTTGCCTGAACCGAGGGCCAGTTTTACGTCGCGAAGGTGGGGTTACCGTGGGTTCGGGTCGCCCTGACCCACCCTCCTGATGGGTTCTGGCGTTCAGCTCAAACCGAGGGCGGCGCCGACGGCGGCTCGGGGCCCCGCCCCGGCCAAGGCGTCGACGTGGACGACAAGACCGTTATCCACCGTCAACAGGACGAGGGCTAGGACTCGTCGATTTTCCACGGCGACGATGCCGATCCGATCGCCGACGGGCAGGTGGAGCAGGGTCGGCGAGGCCGGCGGCCCCAGGTAGCGCAGGATGCCGGGCGCCACGTTTTCGGCACCGGCCACCACCTCGGGAACGACGTCGCCGGCGCCGTCGACGGCAGGGTCGAGCAAGGCCAGCAGGCCCTCGAGGTCGCCCCCGGCGCAGGCCTCGATGAACCGCTCACTGATGCGTCGTTGGAGCGCGTCGTCGACGGGAAACCGGCCGGCCGACGACTGGGCCCGGAGGGTCCGGCGAGCCCGGCTGGCCAGTTGGCGGCACGCTCCCGGGGTGCGACCCACGATGGTGGCGACCTCGTCAAACGAGTACTGGAACACGTCGTGGAGCACGAAGGAGGTGCGCTCGGCGGGGCTCAAGCGTTCGAGCACGGCGTGCATGGCCAACGTGACGCTGTCGCCAAGGGTCACGTAATCCGATGGCTCGAGGACGCCCGGATCGAAGGGATCGCGGCCGGGGTCCAGGGCATCGGTGGGGTGTCGGCGGCGACCCCGCAGTTTGTCCAGGCACAACCGGCTGGTGACGACCACCAGCCACCCCTCAGGGTCCTCGATGCCGCCCAGGTCGGCGCGCGCCAGGCGGGTGAACGCCTCCTGCACCACGTCCTCGGCGTCGCCGACGTCGAGCAGGATGCGGAAGGACAGATCAAGCATGCGACGCCGATGGGCGTTCCAAATGGCCGCGAACGCCGGGTCCTCAGCCCCGGGCGGGTTGTCGGGCTTTTCCACCGCTCACGCCTTCTTCCGGATTCCCTCCTGCCAGATCACCTTCAGTATCGACGGGTGGGCGCTCGGCGTGGCGACGGCGATCGCGGCGTGGACATGGGTATCGGCCAGCGCCTGGCGCAACAGGCAATCGGCCAGGTCGATCCGGGCGGTGAAGCGGTAGCCGACGTAGTCAGGGGCGACGACATAGCCCGACACCGCGGGGGCCTCGAACAATCCGGAGGGGCGGACAATCGTCCACGCCAGATCGCTCTCGGAAACTATCGCCTCCAAGCGGCGCATGTCGTCATAGGTGGTCTTGCCGAGCTTGCTGACGACGTAGGGCTGCATGATCTTCTCGAAGACGAAGCCGCCGAGCGGCTCGGGGTGGGGACCGAGCACGCTGGAGGTGACGCACACGAACCGCTTGACGCCCTCCGCCCGCATGGCCGCCATGATCTTGCCGCCGCCGTCGGAGTACACCGTGACCGGCGACTTGGCAAACGGAACGCCCAGGGTGGAGATCACCGCGTCGACCCCATCAATCGCGCCGGCGACGGCGGCGGCGTCATGGACATCACCGGTGACCACCGTGAGCCCGACATGCTCGATCGGGAAGGTCTCCGGGTGCCGGGTGAAGCCGACCACCTCGTGCTCCTCGCCCAGCGCCAACTTCGTCAGGAGGCGTCCGGTCGGCCCGTTGGCGCCAAATACCGCAAGCTTCATCACTGTTCTCCTTCCACGTTCCGCCCGGACACCGAGTCCGAACGGCTACACGAAGAAGGACGCCGGCAGCGTCATGACTGTGACATCACGGGGACGTGGCCGCCGGATGGGTTCGTTGGGGGGCTGGAATTTTGGCCCTTTCCAGCCCCCCAACTTACCCGGGGGACTGTTCTCCGGTACCGAGCCCCGGGTTGGATGACCTTCTCCGGAAAACCTCTGCTCCGGTTCTTGGGGACGGTCACGCGATGGTCGGTCGGCACGGCTCACTTCAGCTGCGTGGTCGGCGCATGCAAGATGTCAGCGATCTCTTGGCGGTCGCCGTCCTACTACCTGCCGTCGCTGGGTAGGGGTCCATGTCAGCCACTGGAACGCCAGGAACACCGCGGCGCCGATCGCCAGCCCGGAATCCCCTCCTGAGCCCTCGGCAGCTCCGGCCACCAATGCGATCGCCAAGGCCAGATACACCACGATGGCTGCTCGCATGAACCAAACGGTTCGCGACGTCCACGGTAGAAGCCTGCGGTGGAGGACGCTTTCTAATGCGGGCGGAGCACCGTCCATGCGACGCCACCACGGCTTGTTGGACACGCCATCCATGATTCCACGCTGACCCCGGCTTGCCGTTGGTCAGTCCGGTGCTGGCGGGGAAGGCGGCGTGAGCCGAGACTTGATTCGGGCCCAGTGAAAGCCCAGCGGGCATGGCGGAGGAAGGGGGGCCTGGTCGTATTCTCGACGCATGACCACCGAAAGGAAATCATGAATGGCAGCCGACCCGTAACTGTCCCCATCTCGGCGCCGGGACCGTCGATCGCGCCGCCCTTCGCTGACGAGCTGCATCAGGCAACCGTGTCACGGCTGCGGTACCCCACGTGCCTATGAACGGACGGCGCGAGATCGATGGCAGTTTGCTCGAGCGAGATCAACAGATGGAACGGATCGAGCGGTCTCTTCGGCGCGCGGAGGAAGGACAGGGTTGTTGTCTCGCCGTGGACGGCCCACCCGGCATGGGGAAGACGGCATTGTTGGCAGCCGCCCGGGAGAAAGCAGAAGAGCGAGGATTCCGGGTGCTACGGGCGCGCGGCGCCGAGTTGGAGCAGGAGTTCGCCTTCGGGGTGGTCCGCCAGCTATTCGAACCGATGTTGGCGGGAGCGTCACAAGAGGAACGTACGCGGCTGCTGGATGGGCCGCCCCAGGTGGCGGCACGGCTGTTAGGACTTCCCGGCCTTGGTGAGGCAACCGCCGTGGACACGGAGGTTGCTCCGGACCCGTCTTTCGCGGTGTTGCACGGGCTCTACTGGCTGTGTGCGAACCTGGCGACCGACTGCCCCCTGGCGTTGGTGGTGGACGACTCCCATTGGGCCGACGGTGCGTCCATACGTTTTTTGGCTTTCCTTCTGCCCCGCTTAGAGGAGCTGCACATGGCGGTCCTCTTGGGGGCTCGTTCGGGCGAGGCAGGAGAGCGTCGCGAGCTGTTGGCATCCCTGATGGTCGACGCCGCGACCGAGGTGGCCACCGTGGGACCCCTGACTACCGAAGCGGTAGCCGCGCTCATCGCCGTCGGCTTGGGCGCCGAGCCGGACACTGAGTTTGCCGCCGCCTGCCGGCACGCTACCGGCGGTACGCCGTTTCTTGTGCAGGCCTTGGTCGAGGCGTTACGAGAGGAGGGGATAACCCCGATCAGCCAGTCGGCCACCATGGTTCCGAACGTCGCGACCGAAACGCTTAGCCGCTGGACGATGCTGCGCCTCCTACGGCTGGGACCCGACGCCGCCCGCCTGGCTCGAGCAATGGCCATCCTCGAGTCGGCCGAGATCGACCAGGTGGCCCGGCTGGCCGATCTCGCCCCGAACGAGGCGGCGAAGGCCGCCGATGTTCTGGTTCGAAATGGGATCCTTGAGGACGGTCCGCCACTGGGCTTCGTCCACCCACTCCTGCGCGGCGCTGTCTACCGCGACATAGGGGTCGCCGAGCGGGGCGAGGCTCACGGGCGCGCCGCCCGATTACTGGCCGAGGACCGCGCCAGCCCGGCGCGGGTCGCTGAGCACCTGTTGGCGACCGCCCCGGTCGGCGACGATTGGGTCGTCGAGCACTTGCGGGCCGCCGGTCGAGAAGCGATGGCACGGGGAGCACCAGAATCGGCGGCCGCCTACCTGCGTCGAGCCGTGGCCGAACCACCGGTGCAAAAAAAGGACGGCGCCTTGTTGCTGGAGCTCGGGCGGGCGGAGTTCAGTGCCGGCCAGTCGGGTTGGCATGATCACCTCGAAGGCGCGGTGGAGGCGGCCGGCAACGACACAACGCGAACTGCGGCGGCGTTGCTGTTCGCCAACGCGCTGCGTTTCCATCAGCGGCTGGCCGAGGCCGTCGAGGTTTGTGATCGCGTCGCGGCCCGCGTCGATGATCGCGACACGGAGGGGCATCTCTTGCTCGAGGCCATGGCGGTCGCCTCCGGGATCATTGACACGGCAATCGCGCCGTCGTTGTCTATACGAGCTGGTGTCCTCATTGTGCGGGCCAAGGAGCAGTCGGTCCCGCGCCTCCTGCCGGCGGTCGCTGCCTTAGCGGCGGCGATGGCGAATCAGCCAGCCGACCAGGTCGCCGACCTGGCTCGCCGGGCGATCGCGGCCGGCGGCCGGCCACTGCCGGAGCCGGGCGAACCACCGTGGTTCCAGATTGCCATGGCGGCGCTACATTGGGCCGAGCGCTACGACGAAGCCCAGGCGCTGCTCGATGCGGCCGTGACTGAGGCCCAGCGCACCGCCAACGGGACGCTCCTTCCGGCGGTCTTGGCGGAACGGGCATGGCTTGCGCTCCGGCGAGGGGATCTCACCGCCGCGGAAGCCGACGCGCGGGCCCTGCTGACTGCGCCCGGCCGATCCGCCCCGCTGATGTACGGCTTGCTGGCGACCGGGGTACTGGTCGACGTGCTGGTCGAGCAGGGCTTGCTTGGACACGCCGAGCAGGCCCTCGAGACTCTCCTGCCGGATCTGTACAGCACGACGCTCACGGCTGCGTTTCTCCGCCACGCTCGTGGGCACCTGCGGTTCGCTCAGCGGCGCTTCGATGAGGCCCTCGGCGACTTTCGTGCTCTGGGGGAGGTCACCAGTGGCGTTGCCCCGGCTCCATGCTGGCTGCCTTGGCGCTCGGACGCGGCGTTGTCCGCTCTGGCTCTCGGTCAGTCGGAGACAGCCCGACGCTTGAGTGACGAGGAACTGCGGTTGGCGCGGGCCTTCGGCGCCCGGCGCGCCATCGGCGTGGCCCTTCGCGCTGCCGGACTGGTAGCAGGTGGCCAAACCGGCCAAACCCTGCTGCGCGAGGCGGTCGAGGTTCTGGACGGCCCTGACACCCGACTTGAACAGGCCCGGGCCTTGACCGACCTGGGCGCCCTGCTGCGGCGCGGGAATTCGCGGGTCGCGGCGCGCCAACTGCTGCGCGAAGCCCTCGATAGCGCCCACCACCTCGGTGCCGCAGACCTGGCGCAGCGGGCTGAGACCGAGTTGCGTGCTACTGGAGCCAAGCCTCGTCGGGTACTGCTCAGCGGCCTCGAAGCGCTCACCGCGAGCGAGCGCCGCATCGCCGAGCTGGCCGCCGAAGGGCTAACAAACCGTGAGATCGCCCAATGCCTCTTCGTCACCGCCCGAACCGTCGAGGGCCACCTCACCAACGTGTTCCAGAAGCTAGACGTCAAGACGCGCACATCCTTGCTGGACGCGTTGGGGGCACCCACACAAGCCGCCCGGGCCTAAATCCCGCCAAGGGGCGCCTAAAACTCGGGGCTCAGCTCCGGCATAAAGACCAGCTGGGAAAAGCGGTCAGGTGAAATTTCAGGGGATGCGCCCGGGGGTTGTCCCGGTGCGAACACGGGGGCCGCCGTTCCATCCTCTAGTTATCACCAGCGAAAGGAACGTCATGAATCTCCGCAAACGTCTCACGCTCCTCACCGCCGCCATTCCGGCCATCGCCCTAGCTGCAGTGGCCTGTAGCGGCGGCGGTGGAGGCGCCAAAGCGATATCGGCGGCCCCTACGACACCGAGCGGCCAACCGGCCACCGTCGGGGTCACGAGCACCGCTCTGGGCCAGATCCTGGTCAACTCCAACGGACGGACCCTGTACCTGTTCCAGGGCGACTCGGGCACGACCAGCAACTGCAGCGGCGCCTGTGCATCAGCATGGCCCCCACTGCGAGTCGGCGGCGCGGCCTCCGTTGGGAGCGGGGCGAACGCCTCCCTGCTTGGGAGCACTCCCCGTTCTGATGGAGCGGCCCAGGTCACCTACAACGGCCACCCTGTCTACCTCTTCATCAAAGACCAGAAGGCCGGCGATACCAACGGTCAAGGCGCCAACGCGTTCGGTGCGCTCTGGTATGCGCTAACTCCTGCGGGCAGCGCCGTCACCTCAGTGCCGAGCTCAGGATCCCCCTCGGGAGGCGGAGGTGGCTACTAGCCACGCGAGCCGGCCCCACGGTGACCGAAGGGCCGATGGACGGACAATCCGCAGCCGCTCGACCACGCCTGCTATGACGGCACGTGAGCGGCCTAAGGGCCGTTCACGTGCCGGAAGGCAATATGGCGGGCAGGGCAAGACGTGAGCCCCCTCGCCCGGCAAGGAAGGACTGGCGTCGGTCAAGTCGGGGCTGGTCTGTTCTCGCGGCTGGAATCTCGCCCCCAGCGGCAAATCGGATTTACGCCCGTAGGGCTTTACGTCGGCACCGTCGTGCTTCGCCTCATCGGGGCGGCGCTCATCATATGGGTAGCGGCCATCCACCTCCACCTTTGGGACCAGGGATACCGCCAGATTCCGACGTATGGCCCACTCCTCCTGGCCGACGCAATTGGGGGCTTCGCTCTCGCTGCGGTCCTGGTGGCGTGGCCCCGTGCGTTGTCTGGATTGCTTGGGGCCGGATACATGGCGTCAACCCTCGCTGCCCTCATTGTGAGTATCAACGTCCACCTATTCGGGTTCCAAGAATCGGTCCACGCATCCTTCGTCACCGAAACAATTCTGCTGGAGGCAGTCGGCGCGGTGGTCCTTCTCACCTGGGCAGTCATGGTCCTGCGAGCCCAACCAAAGCGAACATCACGATGAGGCCCACACGACATCGGTCACCCAGCGTCCGGGCGGTAGCCGGTGCACAGCAGCGCGACGTCTCGCAGGCGGCCGTCGGGGCCGGCGTCCGCGTAGACCTGTTGCTCGACGAGGAAGGTGCCCGGACCGACCTCCGGATTGGTCAGCCGAAGCCGCCAGCGCAGGTGGACCCGGCCGCCTACCTCTCCGACGACCGCCTCGACGAGGTCCCATCGCTCGGCACCACCAAACCAGGTCTCGAGGGCGGATCGCACGGCGTCCCGGCTGTTCAGGTCGAGCACCCTGCTGGGGAGCAGGGCCCGGAAGGTCACATCGTCGGTGAGGGTGCCGACGACTGCGTCGAAGTCACGGGCGGCGAGCCTGTCGATGAGTCGGCCGGCGACGGCGAGGCTGAGCGCTTCCTTGGTCGTCAGCTGGTCGGTCTGGGTGCTGGTGGTGGTTGTCATGCGTCCGTTGTACGGCCGACAGGCGATCGGCGAATCCGTCAGCTGACCGATCTTCGTGCCGAACTTTCTCGAACGCCGTCAGTCGGGGGCCGGCTCCTCGACGAGGCCGTGGCGCATGGCGAAGAGCGCAGCCTCGGTTCGGCTCGACACTCCGAGCTTCGTATAGACGTGCTCGAGGTGGGATGTCACGGTCCGCCGGGACACCCCGAGCACCTCGGCGATCGCCCGGTTCGATCGCCCCCGGGCCAGCAGGACGACGACGTCGACCTCTCGTGGTGTGAGCCCGCCGGGCAGCCCGGCGCGTCGCCGCACTCGGTGCCCGGCGGCGGCCAGCACTGCGTTGGCGGCGTCGCCGTCGATGCGTCCGGCGGCCACCTCGTCGCGGAGGACCCGCTCGGCCGCCTTGGCGTCGACGGCCGGCCGGTGTGGCCGGGGCTGGCGCAGCGCGTCGTAGACGTCGGCTGCGCCGAGGATGCGAGCGCCGACCGGGATGGCGTCGGCGGTCAGCCCCTTGGGGTAGCCCGACCCGTCGAGGCGCTCGTGGTGCAGGGCCGCGCACTGCCCGATCCGGCGCAGCGCCGGCGTTCGGGCCAGCATCCGTTCTGTCAGATAGGGGTGCGTCCGCGCCCGCTCGCGCTGAGCGAATGACCACGGCCCGGGCTCACTCCAGACAGTGCTGGACACGCCGATGACGCCGACGTCGTGGACCCACCCGGCCCGACGGACATTCTTGACGTCGGCGCTGGGCAAACCGAGGAAGGACGCAGCGTCGCCCGCAAGCGAGGCGACGCCTCGGCTGTGACCGGTTCGCAATGGGTCCTTGAGGTCGGCGAAGTCACCGAAGGCGGTCAGGGCCTCCTCGAAGAGGTCGTCGTCCATCGGTGCGCCCAGCGACGGGTCCAGAGCGATGACTGCGTCCCACGCAGACAGATCACCGAGGTCGGCCAGGACTTCGGTGGCGTGGTCGCAGAAGCAGTCGACCAACTGGGGGGCGAACTGCGTGCCTCGCCGTTGGCGCGCCACGGCGATCGCCGCCTCGACGCCGCCGGCGTGGTGGAAGGCCTCGACGTTGTCGGCAAGATGGACCAGCCGACTCGCGGGGACGACCTCCTCGCGGCCGACGTTGCCCGGCACGCCTTTGCCGTCCCAGCGCTCGAATGCCTGGAGGAGCGGCGTGCGCACGTTGTCACCCAGACCGAGGCGGTCGGCGAACTCTCCGGTGGCCCGGCAATGGGCCTCCATCACCTTCTGCACCGATCGGCCGGCGGTGGCCATGAAGCGACCGACCATCCCGACGCGCCGCAGCGCCGGGCCCCCCCGACCGAGATGTCGGGCCACGAAGGCGGCCATGGCCATCGT